>NZ_AZND01000013.1:0-39135 GCF_000576205.1 Methylibium sp. T29
GCCGCCGCCGCCGTAGCCGCCACCACCACCGCCATAACCACCACCGCCGCCGCTGCGGCCACCACCGCCGCCGCCGTAGCCACCACCGCCGCCGGCACCGCCGCCGCCATAGGGACCACGGAAGCCACCCGGCCGCTCTTCACGAGGGCGGGCTTCATTGACGACGATCGCGCGACCGGACAGGGACTGACCATTCATGCCTTCGATGGCCGCCTGGGCCTCGGCATCGGAGCCCATCTCGACGAAGCCGAAGCCCTTCGAGCGGCCGGTGTCCCGGTCCATCATGACCTTGGCCGAGGTGACGGCGCCGAATTCGCCGAACGCCTGTTGCAGATCGTCGTCGCGCACACTGTAGGCAAGGTTGCCCACGTACAGCTTGTTGCCCATGAGAGAGCGCCTTTCTTCCTCTGAAAACCGGTACAGCGGTACCGAACAATATGTGGAGCCTCAACCCGCCGGAACCGATCCAGAGAAGGCGCCGCATCCAAACACGAAAGCCCATTATGTGGGAAGAGGTGACTTTCGGTGTAGTGGGGCACCCGAGTGTTGTATCGGAGTCGAGCAAACATGCGGCCTGGCGGCCCTTCGGGCGGTGCCCGGACGCGCCCTCGGTCGACAAGCGAATGGCCGGGGACTGAGAATCCCGCGATGGATCTGAAACCCCTGATCGCACTCCTGGCCATCGTCAACCCGATCGGCGCCATTCCCTTCTTCATCACCTTCACCAGCGGTTTCAACCGGCAGCAGCGCCAGCGCACCATTCGGGTGAGCGCCTTCAGCGCCTTCCTCGTGATCTCGATCAGCGCGGTGGCAGGGCTGAAGATCATCGAGTTCTTCGGCATCAGCATCGCCTCCTTCCAGGTCGGCGGCGGCACGCTGCTGCTGATCAGCTCGCTGCAGATGCTCAACGCCCAGCCGGCCGACACCAGCAAGGAAGACATGAGCGAGGGCGCCCAGAAGGCCGACGCCGGGGCCAGCATCGCAGTCGTGCCGCTGACGATCCCGCTGCTGACCGGCCCGGCCACCATCTCGACGATGGTCATCTACGCCGAGCGCACGCGCCACTGGTGGCAGCTGGGCACGCTGGTGCTCTACGGGGTGGTGATCGGCGCGGCGGTCTACCTGGCCTTCATGGCGTCGGGCCGCATCGCGCGGGTGCTGGGCAAGACCGGCATCAACGTGATGACGCGGCTGATGGGCCTGATCCTGGCGGCGATGGCGGTGGAGATCATGGCCGAAGGGCTGGCCAAACTGTTCCCGGTGCTCGCATCGGCGATTCCGCGATGAACGACGACGTCACCCCCACCTTCGATCACGTGATCATCGGCGGCGGCACGGCCGGCTGCCTGCTGGCCAACCGCCTGAGCGCCGATCCGGCCAAGCGCGTGCTGCTGCTCGAGGCCGGTGGCCGCGACGACTACCACTGGATCCACATCCCGGTCGGATACCTGCACTGCATCGGCAACCCGCGCACCGACTGGCTCTACCAGACCGAGCCCGATCCGGGGCTGAACGGCCGCTCGCTGCGCTACCCGCGCGGCAAGGTGCTGGGCGGCTGCTCGAGCATCAACGGCATGATCTACATGCGCGGCCAGTCGCGCGACTACGACCACTGGGCGGCGGTGACCGGCGACGACGGCTGGCGCTGGGACGCCTGCCTGCCGGTCTTCAAGCAGCACGAGGACCACCACGGTGGCGCCGACGAGATGCATGGCGCTGGCGGCGAATGGCGGGTCGAGAAGCAGCGCCTGCGCTGGGACGTGCTGGAGGCGTTCGCGTTGGCCGCGCAGCAGGCCGGCATCCCGGCGAGCGCCGACTTCAACCGCGGCAACAACGAGGGTGTGGGCTACTTCGAGGTCAATCAGCGCGCCGGCTGGCGCTGGAACACGGCCAAGGCCTTCCTCCGACCGACCTGCTATGGCCGGCCCAACTTCGAGATGTGGACCGGCGTGCAGGTGACCCGGCTGCTGATCGAGCGCGGTGCCGATGGCGCACTGCGCTGCACCGGCTGCGATGTGCAGACGCCCCACGGTCCCGAGACCGTCCGGGCCAGTGCCGAGGTGCTGCTCAGCGCCGGTGCGGTGGGTTCGCCGCAGCTGCTGCAGCTGTCGGGCCTGGGACCGGCGGGGCTGCTGCAGCAGCACGGCATCGCGGTGGCGCAGGACCTGCCCGGCGTCGGCGAGAACCTGCAGGACCATCTCCAGATTCGCGCCGTCTTCAAGCTGCAGGGCGTGCCGACGCTCAACACGCTGTCGGCGTCGTGGTGGGGCAGGGCCCGCATCGGCCTGGAATACGCGTTCAAGCGCAGCGGACCGATGAGCATGGCGCCATCGCAGCTCGGTGCCTTCACCCGCTCGTCGCCGGACCACACGTGGCCCAACCTCGAGTACCACGTGCAACCGCTGAGCCTGGAGGCGTTCGGTGAGCCATTGCATCGCTTCGACGCCTTCACGGCGAGCGTCTGCAACCTCAATCCGACCAGCCGCGGCGCAATCCGCATCCGCAGCCCGCGCTTCGAGGACGCGCCGCTCATCGCGCCGCGCTACCTGTCCACCGAAGCCGACCGCCAGGTGGCGGCCGACAGCCTGCGGGTGACGCGGCGCATCGCGGCGCAGCCGGCGTTGGCCAAATACCGGCCCGAGGAGGTGAAGCCTGGCGTGCAGTTCCAGACCGACGCCGAGCTAGCGCGGCTGGCCGGCGACATCGGCACGACGATCTTCCACCCGGTGGGCACCTGCCGGATGGGGCGCGACGACGACCCGCAGGCTGTCGTCGATGCGCAGCTGCGGGTACGCGGCGTGGCCGGCCTGCGGGTGGTCGACGCCAGCGTGATGCCCACGATCACCAGCGGCAACACCAACAGCCCCACGCTGATGATTGCGGAGAAGGCGGCCCAGTGGATTCGGGCCGATCACGGCCACCGGCGTTGAAGGCGCGTCGCGGCGTGGCGGCCGCACCAACATGCTGCGGAAAACCCCGATGCGGTGCCTTGAGGGGCTCCCTATAGTGCGCTCACTCGCGGCGGGCCAGTCCCGTCAGGCGGGGGATCGAGGAGACAAGCGAAGACTGCGGCGGAGTGGACGACCGCCAGCATCCAGGAGACGACAGCGCGGGCCCACCCGCCACGCGCCAAGAGCGCCGGTACCCCCGGCGCTCTTTTTATTTGTGGCGCTCTTCTTCGTCGGGCCGCGCGTGGGTCCAGGCATCATGCGCAACGCCGTTGCCACCCCGCCGCATGCTCGATCTCGCCACCGTCACGCTTGCCTCGCTGTTCGCCGGATTCGTCGATGCCATCGTCGGCGGAGGCGGATTGATCCTGGTGCCGGCGCTCTTCAGCGTGTTTCCGGGCGCCGCCCCGGCGACGCTGTTCGGCACCAACAAGGGCGCGGCCGTGTGGGGGACCGCCTGGGCCACGGCGCAGTACGCGAGGCGCGTCACGCTGCCCTGGCAAGCGCTGCTCCCGGCGGCCGGCGCGGCGCTGGTCGGTAGCTTTGCGGGGGCCTGGGCGGTGATGCAGGTGTCGTCCGACGGGCTGCGGCGCGCCCTGCCTTTCATCCTGCTGGGGGTGTTGCTGTACACGCTGGTCCGCAAGGATCTGGGACGCACCCACGAGCCGCAGCACAGCGGTGTCCGCGAGACGGCCTGGGCCTGCGGTATCGGCGCCGTGGTGGGCTTCTACGACGGCTTCTTCGGTCCGGGCACGGGCAGCTTCTTCGTGTTCCTGTTCGTGCGCCTGCTGGGCTACGACTTCCTGCATGCCAGCGCGAGCGCCAAGCTGCTGAACACGGCGACCAATCTGTCGGCGCTGGCCGCGTTTGCCTGGAGCGGCCATGTGTGGTGGCACGTCGCGCTGGTGATGGCGGTGGCGAACGTGGCGGGCAGCCTGCTGGGCACGCGGCTCGCGTTGCGGCATGGTGCAGGCTTCGTGCGCGGCGTCTTCATCGTCGTCGTCTCGCTGCTCATCGCGAAGACGGGCTACGACGCCTTCCTCCGCTGAGGCATGCCGCGCCACCGGGCTCGCGCAGAATCGCGGCGCATGAGAGCAAGCCGTTTCCTCCGTCGCGCGGCCACGCTGTCGGCGCTGTGGCTGGCCGGCGCGGCCGCTGCGCAGGACGCGGCGCCGACGGCCTGTCGCGTCAAAGGCCTGAAGCACGAGGTGTTGTGCGGCCATGTGACGCGGGCCCTGGATCCGGCGCAGCGGGGGGCACGACGGTCACGGTGCACTACGTGGTCGTGCCGGCGGCGGCGCGTCACAAGCGAGCCGACCCGATCTTCTTCTTTGCCGGCGGCCCTGGACAGAGCGCCATCGCGCTGGCCGGTTCGGTGCTGCCGCTGTTCCAGCGCCTGAACAACCGGCGTGACCTGGTCTTCATCGATCAGCGCGGCACCGGGCGCTCGGCGCCCCTGGCCTGCGACGCCGAGGACGAGCTGCCGCTGGCGCAGCGCTTCGATGCCGAGCGTGGTCGCCAGCGTCTCGCCGCCTGCCTGGCTTCGCTGCGAAAGCTGCCGCACGGCG
The DNA here is from genome assembly GCF_000576205.1 of Methylibium sp. T29. Lineage (NCBI taxonomy): Bacteria > Pseudomonadati > Pseudomonadota > Betaproteobacteria > Burkholderiales > Sphaerotilaceae > Methylibium > Methylibium sp. T29. Next base: position 4,517 of record NZ_AZND01000013.1, read on the forward strand.
ATCTGCGCCAGTACACGACGAGCATCGCGATGGCCGATGCCGATGCGGTGCGGGCCGCACTGGGTGCGTCGCAGATCAACCTGGTGGGCGGCTCCTACGGCACGCGGGCGGCGCTGGACTATCTGCGGCAGTTCCCGTCGCATGTGCGCCGTATCGTGCTCGACGGCGTCGCGCCGCCCGACATGGTGCTGCCCGCCAGCATGGGCCAGGATGTGGAAGCCGCGCTGGCGCGGCTTTTCACCGACTGCGAGCAGGAGCCAAGCTGCCAGGCGCGCCACCCGCGGCTGCGGGCGCACTGGCAGGGCCTGCTGAGCGCCGCGCCTCGGCCAGCGAGCGTGGTCGATCCGCTGGATGGCCGGCCGGCCACGGTGAGGATCGATGTCGACCTGCTGGCCAACGCGGTGCGCGGGCCGCTGTACGCGCCGGGCCTGGCCGCGGCCCTGCCCTTCGCGATCGACGAGGCGGCCGCCGGGCGCTACGGGGCCCTGGTCGGATTGGCCGGGGTGCTGGGCGGCGGGCCGCGGACGACGCGGCTGTTCGAGGGCCTGCATTTCTCGGTGGTGTGCGCAGAGGATGCGCCGGACGCCGCCGCTCCGCCGCCGTCCGGGCTGGGTGCCGTGTACCTGCGTCCCTATGCGGCGCTGTGCCGCGACTGGCCGCGCGGCAGTGTGCCGCCGGCTTTCCGCGACCTGCCGACCAGCCAGGTTCCGGTGCTGGCCTTCAGCGGCACGCTCGACCCGGTGACGCCGCCGCGCCATGGCGAGCGGGTGGTGAAGGCGCTCGGGCCGCGGGCACGTCATGTGGTGGTACCGAATGCCGGTCACGGCGTGATGGCGATCGGCTGCACGCGCGAGCTGCTGTACCGCTTCATCGACGCGGACGACGAGGCCCAGGCCCTGGCGGTCGACGCCGGGTGCCTGGCGCACCTGCCGCGCCCGCCGGCGTTCGAGCCGCCGCGGCCCGGACCGTCGCTGGCGGGAGCGGTGCGATGATCCGCGTCGAAGCCCTGCACAAGCGCTTCGACCCGCCGGCAAGCCGCTGGCGCGCGCGCAAGCCGCCCGCGCCGGTGGTGGCGGTGGATCGGGTGGACTTCACCGCGGTCGATGGCCGCATCACCGGGCTGCTGGGCCCCAACGGGGCTGGCAAGACCACGACGCTGCGCATGGTGGCCGGTCTGGTCGTGCCCGACGCGGGCGCGATAGAGGTCGATGGCATCGACGTGCTGCAGGCGCCGCGGCAGGCCTTGCGCCGCATGGGGGTGCTGAGCGACGCGCGTGGTCTGTATCCGCGCCTGAGCGCGCGCGAGAACATCGTCTACTACGCGGCACTGCATGGGCTGGAGCGCGATGCCGCGCATGCGCGCGTCGACGTGCTGGCGCAGACGCTCGACATGAAGCCGCTGCTCGAGCGGCGCACCGAAGGCTTCAGCCAAGGGGAGCGCATGAAGACGGCACTGGCGCGCGCGCTGGTGCACGATCCGGCCAACATCATCCTCGACGAGCCGACCAACGGCCTCGACGTGCTGGCCACCCGCGCACTTCGCGAGGCGCTGCGACACCTGTGCAGTCCCGCCGGCGGCGGCAAGTGCATCGTGCTGTCGAGCCACATCATGCAGGAGGTGGAGCGGCTGTGCGACGAGGTGGTGGTCGTCGCGCATGGCCGCACCGTGGCGGTGGGCACGGTGGCGCAACTCTGCGAAAGCGCCGGCGAGCGTGACTTCGAGGAGGTCTTCGTAAAGCTGGCCTTCGCGCAGGAGCTGCAGGAGGTCCGCGCATGACGCGTCGTCATCTCGGGCCCGCGGTCCGGTCCGGTGCCGCAGCGGTGTTTTGCAAGGAGCTGGTCGATGCCCTGCGAGACCGGCGCACGCTGGCGACCGTGCTGCTCAGCGCCGTGCTGATGGGCCCGCTGGTGCTGCTGCTGCTGTCGAGCCTGGTCGCCACGCTGGAGTCGCAAGCCGAGCGGCGTGTGGTGATGGTGCAGGGCATCGAGCACGCACCGACGTTGCGCAACTTCATCGAACGCCAGACCTTCCGTATCGAGACGGCACCAGCCGATTACGAGGGGCACCTGCGCGACGCGCGGCTCGGCGATCCGGTGCTGGTGGTCGGCGAGGATTTCGAACGCCGCCTGGCCGCCGGCGAGGCGCCCGAGGTGCTGCTGGTCAGCGACAGCAGCAACCGCCAGGCCGCGGCCGGCGTGGGCCGGCTGGCCCGCCTCCTCGATGCCTTCAGCCGCGAGCGCGGCACGCTGTTGCTGGCCCTGCGCGGGGTGCCAGGGTCCCTGTTGCAGGCCATCGATGTGGAAGAGCGCGACTTGGCCAGCACGCGCAGCCGCGCCGCCCAGTTCACCGGCCTGCTGCCGTTCTTCGTGATCATGGCCGTGCTGTACGGCGCGTTGAATGCGGCGCTCGATACCACCGCGGGCGAACGCGAGCGCGGCTCGCTCGAGCCGCTGTTGACGAACCCGGCCGCGCCGCTGGCGCTGGTGATCGGGAAGTGGGGGGCCGTGGCCGCCGTGAGCATGCTGATCGCACTGCTCAGCGTATTGAGCTTCCTGCCCGCCCAGTGGCTGATCCGCAGCGAGACGCTGCGTTCACTGTTCCTGTTCGGCCCGCGCGAGGCGCTCGGCTTCCTGCTCGTGCTGCTACCGCTGGCGGCGTCGCTGTCGGCCGCGATGATGGCCGTGGCAATCCGCTGCAGGAGCTTCAAGGAAGCGCAGGCCAACAGCACGGGGGTCATCCTCGCGGTGTCGCTGCTGCCGCTGCTGACCCTGTTCAATCAGGGCGGCGAGAAGCCCTGGTTCGTGTGGCTGCCGGCCCTGGCACAGCACACGCTGATGAACCGCGTGCTGCGCGGTGACAGCCTGTCGGCGACGGACCTGTTGGCGCCGCTGGCTGTGGCCCTGCTGCTGACGGCCTTGTGCCTGGGCTACATCGCGCGCCGGCTGCGCGCGGCGGCGGTGCGCTGAGCCGGCCCGACGACGCGCCAGCGCGCCTGGGGCATCATCGGCGGCGATGGACCATCCGCTTCCCGAAATCTCCTGGCGCTGTGCGCGCCTGCATGAACTGTCGCCGCTCGAATTGCAGCGCATCCACATCGCTCGCCAGCAGGTGTTCGCCGTCGAGCAGGACTGCGTGTTCCAGGATGCCGACGAAGTCGACGAGCACTCGGCCCACCTCGCGGCCTGGCGCGCGGACGGCGTGCTGCTTGCCTATGCGCGCCTCGTCGACCCCGGCGTGAAGTACGCCGAGCCGTCGCTCGGCCGGGTGCTGACCACGGCGGTTGCGCGCGGCACCGGCGTGGGCCGCGCGCTGGTACGGCGCGCGGTCGACCACCTCACCGGGGCATTTCCGGGACAGGGCCTGCGCATCTCGGCGCAGCTGCGGCTCGAACGCTTCTACGCGGAAGCGGGCTTCCTCAGCATTGGCGAGCCCTACCTCGAGGACGACATGCCGCACATCGAGATGCTGCGCCGCGGCTGAGTCGCCTCCACGGCGCGCCCCCGGGCCCGCGGGCCTCAGGTCAACCAGCCGCCCGCTCCGGCCGACAGCGATTTTGAAGTGATGCCGGCGAACGGCATGGCAGGCCGCGGCAGCGTGTGCTGTGTCTGCTCGAGGGCGCGGCTCACTTCGGCCTGCCAGGCAGGCGATGCACCAGGCCGTTGAGATGCGGTGCCACCTCGTGCGCGGTGAGCACCTCGCCCTCGCTGCCGAGCAGTCGCAGGTTGGTGATCATCATCATCGGGTCGGCGATCGCGATGATGCCTTCGGACACCTCGATCCAGTCCCAGGAAATGCCGGCGGCACTGTCGCCCGCGCGACCTCCCCAGACGGTCTGGCCCATGCTGGGCCAATCCTTGTTCAGTCGAGTCGACACATGCGTGCCAAGGTGCACAAAGTGCAGCGGCGCATCGCGGCCGGGCTGCCACAATGCAGAGGGCCACGCGTTGACGGTCCATGCAGGAATCATGATATGAACGGGCTTGCACCCGGCAACTGCTACAGAGGTCGGAAGTGTGGAGACCAGGGCGGTCGTTGGCAGCTGTAAACCTTTTCAGGGACGCTCGCTGGAAACGAAGGAACATCGATTCCGTCACGAGTCGTTCATGACAGAACCGGGATAGACAACAGGATGCTGCTGGGCAGCTTTCAATCGGTGCTCGAGGCGCGCAACCGCGATGAGTTTCGCGGGGAGGTCGTGCGTTTCGCGAAGCGGCTCGGGTTCGAGACGGTGTCGGCCATCACGGTGGTCGACCACCCGGTGGGCGATACCGAATTCGTCGCCATCGACAATGCGCCCGACGCCTACAAGGACGCCATCGAGGATCCCAAGGCCGGTCAGCTCGACCCGGTGATGCAGCATTGCAAGCGGCAGAGTGTGCCGATCATCTGGGACCAGAGCACCTATGTGTCTGCCGGTCAAGGCAGCATGTGGGAGGCGCAGGCGCGGTTCGGCTTTCGCACCGGGATCTGCCTGGCGTTGCACATGCCCGAAGGCCGGCACTTTGTGATCGGGGTGGATCGCGACCAGGCCTTGCCGAAGGACCGCGGCGAAGTGACGCGCCTCGTCGCCGACCTGCAGCTGTTCGCGGTGCATGCCCAGGACACGGCGATGCGGGTGCTGGTGCCGGAGCGCCTGCAGCTCGAGCGGCCGAAACTCACGCCCCGCGAACTGGACAGCCTGCGCTGGACGATGGACGGCAAGACCGCCTGGGAGGTCGGCTCCATCATGGGCATCTCGGAGCGGACGGCGGTGCTGCACATCAACAATGCGATGCACAAACTGGCCTGCACGAACAAGCACCAGGCCGTGCTCAAGGCCTTGCGGTTGGGATTGCTCCGCTAGGTGCCGCTGCGTTCTGCCGCTAGGGTTTGCCCTTGACCCTGTAAGAGTTTTCAGTATCCCTTGTTCGTGGGGGCTGCTTCAATCTGACCAATTCACCGCCGCGGCGGTGCCTACCGGTCCAGCCAGGAGCAGCCATGCAGATCGTCCGCCAGTTCACCGAGCGCTTTTCCCGTGTCAAGGCCACCAAGCGTGTCCAGCAGAAGTCGGCAGAACCGCAGACCGCGCCGCAGCCGCTCGATGCCGGCCAGCTGCGCCAAATCAGCGGGGGTGCGCGCGTGCCCGCGCCGAAAAACACCTGGTGATGAGGGTGGCTTGCGACGCCCAGCGGCTGTCGCAAGCTTGAGGGGTTGTCACCATACGCTCGTTGTGACGGCGGGCTAGATCGTGGTGTCGCCCCTTTTCAGGTCCGAAGCAGTCGATGCCCGCCAGCATGCTTGGCTGGGAGGCATCCAGCTCATACGGCCTCTGTCGCTTTCCCTGCTGACTGTCTGTGCGGTGGGTGTCGCCGTGGCAGTGGTCACTTACCTCTACGTTGGTGAGTACACCCGCAAAGCGCGCGTCGCGGGCGTGCTGGTGCCCGACCAGGGCGTGATCCGCCTGCTGCCGCCGGAAGCGGCGACGGTGCTGGAGCGCCACGCCCAGGAGGGGCAGACGGTGCGTCGCGGCGACGCGCTGTTCGTTTTGTCGGTCGATCGCTCGACCGCCAGCGGCGATGCCCAGGCCTCGGTGCAGCGCAGCCTGGCGGTCAAGGAGCGCAGCCTTCAGGGTGCGGTGCAGCAGCAGGCGGCCCTGCTCGAAGCGCAGCGGATCGCGCTGGAGCGCCAGATCGCCGACCGGCGTGGCGAGCTCGCCCAACTCCAGGTCGAGACGCAATTGCACCGCCAGCGCCTGGTGCTGGCCGAGCAGGCGATGGCCCGGCTCGAGTCGCTGCGGGCCGACAACTTCATTTCGTCGGCCCAAGTGCAGGCCAAGTCGGAGGAGGTACTGGCGGTGCAGGCGCAACTGCAGGGCCTGGAGAGGCAGCGCGCGACCCAGTTGCGGGAGATCGGGGCGCTGGAAGTGCAGCGGCGTGAGCTGCCATTGCGCGCCCAGGTGGCGACCGGCGAGCTGGAACGCGACCTCGCCACCGTGGCCCAGGAGGCCGCGGAGACCGAGGCGCGGCAGCGCATCGTCGTGCGAGCACCTTCGGACGGCGTTCTGGGTGCGGTGCTGGCCGATCCGGGGCAATCCGTGTCCCCCGCCGCCGCGTTGGCAAGCCTGGTGCCGTCGGATGCGCGGCTACAGGCCCATCTGTATGCGCCGTCCAGCGCGCTCGGCTTCGTGCGGCCGGACCAGACCGTCCTGCTGCGCTACCAAGCCTATCCGTACCAGAAGTTCGGCCATCAGACGGGCCACGTGCTGCAGGTGTCGCGCACGCCGCTGCAGTCGGCCGAGCTCGCCGGCGTGCCGCTGGCCGGCGTGGCGAACTATTCCACTGTCAGCGGCGAGCCGCTGTACCGCATCACGGTGGCGCTCGATCGGCAGAGCGTGCCGGCCTACGGGCAGCAGCAGGCCCTGTCGGCCGGCATGCAGCTGGAGGCGGACGTCGAGCTCGACCGGCGCCGCCTGATCGAATGGCTGTTCGAACCGCTGCTCGGCCTGACCGGCCGTGTGGCGGCGGGCCGCACCTGACCGTCCGGCAACGATGGCGAACGCCTTGCGCATGGGCTTCGGCGCGCCGCGCCTGCCGATGATCCTGCAGACCGAGGCGGCGGAGTGCGGCCTGGCCTGCCTCGCCATGGTGGCTTCGCACCACGGCCATCGCAGCGACCTCCCGAGCTTGAGGCAGCGCTTCTCGCTGTCCTTGAAGGGCGTGACGCTGGCCGACCTGGTGGCGATGGCGGGGCAACTCCAGCTCAATGCACGGCCGCTGCGCGCGGAGCTCGCGCATCTTTCGCAGCTGCAGTTGCCCTGCATCCTGCACTGGGACCTGAACCACTTCGTGGTGCTGGCGAAGGTGCAGCGAGGCGTTGCCGTCATCCACGATCCGGCGCACGGGGTGCGGCGGCTGCCGCTGGCCGAGGTCTCGCGCCACTTCACCGGCGTGGTGCTGGAGCTGATGCCCGGCACAGGCTTCGAGCCCCGCACCGAACGCCAGCACGTCAGCCTGCGGCAGCTGCTCGGCCCGGTGCGGGGCCTGAAGCGCTCGCTGGCGCAGGTGTTCGCGCTCGCGCTCGCGCTCGAGGTCTTCATGCTGCTGGCGCCGTTCTTCCTGCAGTGGGTGGTCGACGGCGCGCTGCTCAGCGCCGACCGCGACCTGCTGCTCACGCTGGTGATCGGCTTCGGCTTGCTCGTGGTGATTCAGGTGGCCACCGGTGCCTTGCGGTCCTGGGCGGTGCTCTACCTGTCGAGCACGCTCAACCTGCAATGGCTGGGCAATGTGTTCGCACACCTGATGCGCCTGCCGGTCGAGTGGTTCGAGAAGCGCCATGCCGGTGACGTGATGTCGCGTTTCGGCGCGGTGCAGAAGATCCAGCAGACGCTGACCACCAGCTTCATCGAGGCCATGCTCGACGGGCTGCTGGTGGTTGCCACGCTGGTGATGATGTGGGTCTACAGCGCCACATTGACGGCCATCGCGATCGGCGCGGTGGCGCTCTACGCGCTGCTGCGCTGGGCCTTCTTCACGCCGCTGCGCGACGCGACCGAAGAGGCGATCGTGCACGATGCGAAGCGCTCGACGCATTTTCTCGAATCGCTGCGCGGCGTGCAGGCGATCAAGCTGTTCAATCGCCAGGACGAGCGCCGCGCTCGCTTCATGAACCTGGTGGTCGACGCGATGAACGCCGACATCGCGATCAAGAAGCTCGAGCTCGCCTTCGCCGTGCTCAACAAGCTGGTGTTCGGCGTCGAGCGCATCGCCGTCATCGGCATCGGCGCGCTGCTGGTGATGGATCAGCAGTTCACCGTGGGCATGCTGTTCGCGTTCCTGGCCTTCAAGGAGCAGTTCGCGCAGCGCGTCAGCGGTCTGATCGACAAGGCGATCGAGCTGAAGATGCTGCGGCTGCAAGGCGAGCGCCTGGCCGACATCGTGCTGGCGGCGCCCGAGGCGCAGGGCGAGGGCCTGCACGCGGCGCGCGACCTCGCACCGCGCATCGAGCTGCGCGACGTGAGCTTCCGCTACGCGGATACCGAGCCCGACGTGCTGAAGGGCTGCAGCCTGCACATCGAGCCCGGCGAGGCGGTGGCGATCGTCGGACCGTCGGGCTGCGGCAAGACCACGCTGCTCAAGCTGATGCTCGGCATCCACGCGCCCGCCGCCGGCGAGATCCGCATCGGAGGCCTGCCGCTGTCGCAGCTGGGGCTCGGCCGCTGGCGCGCCATGATCGGCACCGTGATGCAGGACGACCAGCTGTTCGCCGGGTCAATTGCCGACAACATCTCGTTCTTCGACGTGGATGCCGATGCCGCCTGGGTCGAGCAGTGCGCCCGGCTGGCCTGCGTGAACGACGAGATCGACGCGCTGCCGATGGGTTACCACACGCTGATCGGCGACATGGGCGCCAGCCTGTCCGGTGGTCAGCGCCAGCGCATCCTGCTGGCCCGTGCGCTGTACAAGCAACCTCGCATCCTGTTTCTCGACGAGGCGACGAGCGCACTCGATGTCGAGCGGGAGCGGCAGGTCAACCAGGCCATCCGCGGGCTCGACATCACGCGCGTGATCGTCGCCCACCGGCCCGAGACCATCGCGGCGGCGGCCCGCGTGATCGTGCTCCAGCAGGGGCGCGTCGCGCAGGACCTGCGCAGCGTGCCGAACACGCAGCAGTCCGAGCCGGGCAACTGACCGAAAGCCGCAGCGGCCCGCTGCGGCTCTGCCGCCGATGCGGTCGTGCCGGGCCGCGACTTTGCTAGGGTACGCTTTGTCATGGAAGATGCCCTGCGCCCTCCGGCGCTCGATCCGCGCGCCGCCCTGTTCCTCGATTTCGACGGAACCCTGGTACCGATCGCCCCGCGGCCCGACGGCATCGAGGTCGGTGCCTGGCTGGTGCCGACCTTGCAGCAGCTGCACGCGCTGCTCGGCGGGGCACTGGCCCTCGTCAGCGGACGCCCGCTCAGCGAACTCGATGCCTGGCTTGCGCCGCTGCGACTGCCGGCGGCAGGCGTGCACGGCGTCGAGCGTCGCGATGGCGACGGGCCGACGCGCCGGCTCGCCGGCGGCCTGCCGGACACCCTGATTCACCGCGTCGAACGTCTGGTGGCACGCACGCCCGACCTGCGGCTCGAGCGCAAGCCGGGCGCACTGGCCCTGCACTATCGCGACGCGCCGCATCTGGGCGACATGTGCGCCCGCATGATGCTGGCCGCCGCACGCCCGCACGCCGAGCTGACCGTGCTGCTCGGCAAGTGCGTGGTCGAGGTCAAGCCGCGCGGCGCGACCAAGGCCAACGCGGTGAGCGAGTTCCTGGCGCATCCGGCGTTCGCCGGGCGGCAGCCCGTGTTCGTCGGCGACGATGCGACCGACGAGGACGGCTTCGCCGCCGTGCAGGCGGTCGGCGGCATCGGCATCAAGGTGGGTGACGGGCCGAGCGGTGCCCAGTTCCGTCTGGGTGGCCCCGAGGCGGTGCGGTTGTGGCTGCAGGCGGCGCTGCCCCAGCCGGCATATCCCGTCGCGCTGGAGGTCGCCCGGTGAGCGCAGCGGCTTCGCTCGAGCTGGGTCTGGTCGGCAACTGCGCGATCAGCGCGCTGATCGACCGCGAGGCCCGCATCGTCTGGTGCTGCCTGCCGCGCTTCGACGGCGACCCGACCTTCCACGCGCTGATCGACACGCCCGACGCGTGGCCGGCCGACGGCAGCTGGTGCATCGAGATCGAGAACTTCGTGCGCAGCGAGCAGGCCTACGACGAAGGCACCGCCATCTTGCGCACGCGGCTGTTCAGTGCCGACGGCGATGTGATCGAGATCACCGATTTCGCACCGCGCTTCCTCAGCCGCGACCGCACCTTCCGGCCCGCGATGCTGGTGCGGCGGGTGCATCCGCTGCAGGGCCATCCGCGCGTGCGCGTCAGCCTGCGGCCTCGTGCCGACTGGGGGCGCGTCGCGCCGGAGGTCGCGCGCGGCAGCCATCACTTGCGGTACGCCGGCCCGACCGGGACGCTGCGTCTCACCACCGATGCGCCCATCACCTATGTGCAGGACGAGACCTGGTTCTCGCTGGCGGCGCCGCTGAACCTGCTGCTCGGCCCCGACGAGACGCTGGAGCGTGGCGCGGCCGAGGTGGCGCGCGATTTCGAGGAACTCACCTCGCTCTACTGGCGCACCTGGACCCGCCGGCTGGCCCTGCCGCTGGAATGGCAGGCGGCCGTCATCCGCGCCGCGATCACGCTCAAGCTGTGCCTGTTCGACGAGACCGGCGCGATCGTCGCGGCGATGACCACCAGTCTGCCCGAGGCGCCGGGCAGCGGCCGCAACTGGGATTACCGGTACTGCTGGCTGCGTGACGCCTTTTTCGTGGTGCGGGCGCTCAACAGCCTGTCCGAACTGGAGACGATGGAGGACTACCTGCGCTGGCTGCACAACGTGGTGCGCGACGCGCGCGGGGGCTTCATCCAGCCGCTGTACGGCCTGGGCCTCGAGAAGGATCTGCCCGAGGAAGAACTCCCGCATCTGCGCGGCTACCGCGGCATGGGTCCGGTGCGGCGCGGCAACCAGGCGCACACGCACGCGCAGCACGACGTGTACGGCAACGTGCTGCTCGGGGCGTCGCAGTCCTTCCATGATCTGCGGCTGTTCCGCCGCGCTGACGCCGACGACTTCGTGCGGCTCGAGGCGGTGGGCGAGCAGGCCTGGCTGGTGCACGACCAGCCCGATGCGGGAATGTGGGAGCTGCGCACGCGCGCGCGGGTGCACACCTCGTCGGCGCTGATGTGCTGGGCGGCCTGCGATCGGCTGGCGAAGATCGCCACCCGTCTGGGCCTGCCCGAGCGGGACGCCCACTGGCGCGGCCGGGCCGCGGCGATCCGTGAGCGCGTGCTGCGCGAAGCCTGGAGCGACAAGCGCCAGGCCTTCGCCGAGAGCCTGGGTGGCGAGGATCTCGATGCCAGCGTGCTGCTGATGGCCGAAGTGGGCTTCATCGACCCGATGGACCCGCGCTTCGTCGCGACGGTCGACGCGCTGGAGGTCCATCTGTGCGATGGCCCCTACATGCGTCGCTACGAGGCGGCCGACGACTTCGGCAAACCTGAGACGGCCTTCAACATCTGCGCCTTCTGGCGCATCGACGCGTTGGTGCGCATCGGCCGGCGCGAGCAGGCCCGTCAGATCTTCGAATCCATGCTCGCGTCGCGCAATGCACTGGGCCTGCTTTCGGAAGACACCGACCCGCGCACCGGCGAGCTGTGGGGCAACTTCCCGCAGACCTATTCGATGGTCGGCATCATCAATGCCGCAATGCGTCTGTCGGCGCCCTGGGACACGGTGATCTGATGCGAGCAGGGCTCACGCGATGACGTCTCGGTTGGTGGTGGTGTCCAACCGGATCGGTGACCCGCGCAAGGCGGCCGCCGGCGGGCTGGCCGTCGCATTGGGCGATGCGCTCTCCGAGAGCGGTGGCCTGTGGTTCGGCTGGAGCGGCAAGGTGGTGGCCGGCGGCGCTCGCGGCGAGGGCGATCTGCACCTGCAGCCGTCGGGGAAGGTCACGCTCGCGACGCTCGACCTCGGCAGCGACGACCACGCGGCCTATTACGCCGGCTACTCGAACCGGGTGCTGTGGCCCGTGTTTCACTACCGGCTCGATCTGGCGCAGTTCGACGACGGGTATTTCGAAGGCTATCAGCGCGTCAACCGGCTGTTCGCCCGCAAGCTGAGCACGCTGCTGAAGCCGGACGACATCATCTGGGTGCACGACTACCATCTGATCCCGCTGGCGGCCGAGTTGCGCGCTCTCGGCTGCCGTCAGCGCATCGGCTTCTTCCTGCACATCCCGATGCCGCCGCCGCTGGTGATGGCGGCAATCCCGGCGCACGACATGCTGATGCGCTCGCTGTTCGCCTATGACCTGATCGGGCTGCAGAGCGAGGCCGACGTGGCCCACTTCGCCCGCTATGTCGAGATGGAGGCTGGGGCCGAGCGCCTGGGCCGTGACCAGTACCGCGCCTTCGGCCAACAGGTTTGTGCGCGGGCCTTCCCGATCGGCATCGACGTCGACGAGTTCCAGGCCCTGGCGCAGACGCCGGAGTCGATCGAGACGCGCGAGACACTGCGCAGCCAGTACCCGCTGCGTCAGCTGTTGATCGGGGTCGACCGGCTCGATTACTCCAAGGGCCTGCCGCAGCGCCTGCGCGCTTTCCATCGGCTGCTGGCCGACTACCCCGAGAATCGCAACAGCGCGACCTTGATCCAGGTGGCCACACCGACGCGCGAGGGCGTGGAGAGCTACGAGGACATCCGCCGCGAGCTCGAGGGTCTGTCGGGGCAGATCAACGGCGAGTACGGCGAACTCGACTGGATGCCGGTGCGCTACATCCACCGCACGCTGGCGCGGCGACGGCTGCCGGGGCTGTACCGCGCCGGGCGCGTGGCCCTGGTCACGCCGCTGCGCGACGGCATGAACCTAGTGGCCAAGGAGTTCGTCGCGGCGCAGGACGCCGCCGACCCCGGCGTGCTGGTGCTGTCCCGCTTTGCCGGTGCGGCCGAGCAGATGCGCGCGGCCCTGCTGGTCAATCCATACGACATCGGCGCCACCGCGGGTGCGGTGCAGCGCGCGCTGCGGATGCCGCTGTCCGAGCGGGTGGAGCGGCATCAGGCCTTGCTCGCAGGTGTTCGCGAGCACGACGTGCACCGTTGGCGACGCGAATTCCTGCAGGCCTTGCAGGCCGCCGAACGTGCGCCTGGGTGAGCCTGGCTATCCCGGCGATCGAGCCGCACGATTGGTGAATCACGGCGATCGGTGTATTTTTCGCTATCAGGATTTATTTTCGATAGCGATAACACCATGGCCAAGACTGCAAGCTTCGGCGTGATGCACCTGGGCATCGCCTTCGGCGTGAGCTATGCCTTGACGGGCAATGTGGCCATCGCTGGGGCCATCACCTTTGTCGAACCGCTGGTGAACACGGTGGCGCATTACTTCTTCGACAAGGCCTGGGATTCGCCGCGTTGGAAAGCTTGGCGGGCCCGGCTCCGCGGGCAAGCGGCGGCGCCTGCGACGGCGGCCTGAGCGGCGATCCGCTTCAGCTGGTGGTGGCGGTGGCTGTTTCCAGCCACGCCAGCCAGCGCAGCGCGTGCTCGCGGCGCGCGCCGCACATCTCGGCCGACGGCTGCAGCGAGCCACACACCGCTGGCCGCTCGGGCCGTCCGAACAGCCGGCAGCGCAGGTCAACATCCAGCTGCGCGCAGGCGACGCCGGCCGGCTTGCCCTGCGGGTGGCCGGGCAGGGGCGTCGAGATCGACGGCGCGATGCAGCAGGCGGCACAGGCGGGTCGGCAATCCATCGGCGGATTGTCGTCGGCCCGGCGCCCCGAGGCGTCCCCACGCGGTGACGGACGGGATCGGGCTGCTTAAAATTGTGGCTTTTCCGGCCGGCTCCGGCCCCGAAAGCCCCGATGCTCTATCCCCAGGAATTCGACGTGATCGTCGTCGGTGGCGGCCATGCTGGCACCGAGGCGGCGCTCGCCGCGGCGCGGATGGGCTGTGCAACGCTGCTGCTCACGCACAACATCGAGACGTTGGGGCAGATGAGCTGCAACCCGTCGATCGGTGGCATCGGCAAGGGACATCTCGTCAAGGAAATCGACGCGCTTGGTGGTGCGATGGCCCTGGCGACCGACGAGGCGGGCATCCAGTTCCGCATCCTGAATGGTTCCAAGGGTCCGGCGGTGCGTGCCACGCGGGCGCAGGCCGATCGTGTGCTCTACAAGGCGGCCATCCGCCGCCGGCTCGAGAACCAGCCGCGGCTGTGGCTGTTCCAGCAGGCGGTCGATGACCTGATCGTCGAGGGCGACCGCGTGACAGGTGCCGTGACGCAAGTAGGCGTTCGCTTTCGTAGCAAGGCTGTGGTACTGACGGCGGGCACCTTTCTCGACGGTCGTATTCACGTCGGTTTGCAGAACTATGCGGCCGGGCGTGCCGGCGATCCGCCGGCGCAGAGCCTGTCGGCCCGGCTCAAGGAATTGCAGCTGCCGCAGGGTCGGCTGAAGACCGGCACGCCGCCGCGCATCGATGGTCGCACGATCGACTTCGAGCGGTTGCTGGAACAGCCGGGCGATGCCGATCCGGTCCCGGTGTTCAGCTACATGGGCGATGCGGCGATGCACCCGCGGCAGCTGCCATGCTGGATCACCCACACCAGCGAACGCACCCACGAGATCATCCGCAGCGGCTTCGACCGCAGCCCGATGTTCACCGGCGTGATCGAAGGGGTGGGGCCGCGCTACTGCCCCAGCATCGAGGACAAGGTGAACCGCTTCGCCGACAAGACCTCGCACCAGATCTTCCTGGAGCCCGAAGGGTTGAGCACGCACGAGTTCTACCCGAACGGCATCTCCACCTCGCTGCCCTTCGATATCCAGCTCGCGGCGCTGCGCTCGATGTCCGGGCTGGAACAGGCGCACATCCTGCGGCCCGGCTATGCGATCGAGTACGACTACTTCGATCCACGCGGGCTGAAGTCGAGCTTCGAGACCAAGGCGATCGGCGGCCTGTTCTTCGCCGGCCAGATCAACGGCACAACCGGCTACGAGGAGGCGGCGGCGCAGGGGCTGTTCGCCGGCGTCAACGCGGCGCGGCAGGTGCAGGAGCTCGACGCCTGGCTGCCCCGGCGCGACCAGGCCTATCTGGGCGTGCTGGTCGACGATCTCATCACGAAAGGCGTGACCGAGCCCTATCGCATGTTCACCAGCCGCGCGGAGTTCCGCTTGCAACTGCGGGAAGACAACGCCGACCTGCGGCTGACCGACGCCGGGCGCGAGATGGGCCTGGTCGACGACGAACGCTGGGCGGCGTTCAACCGCAAGCGAGATGCTGTTTCACGTGAAACCGAGCGCCTGAAGTCCACCTGGGTGAATGCCGCGCTGCTGCCAGCGGCCGACGCCGAGCGTCTGGTCGGCAAAGCGCTGGAGCACGAGTACGCACTGGTCGACCTGCTGCGCCGACCGGGGGTCGACTTCGACGCGGTGGCCGAGGTCGCGCAGATCGCCCACGCAAGGCGGAGTGAGGGGCGGCAGGCCGACGATCCGGCCGCCGCAGCCTGGTCGCGGGCGGCGTTGCGCAACGAGTGGGGCCGGCTCTGGCCGACGCGTGATCCAGCAACTGGAGATCGCGACCAAGTACGCCGGCTACATCGACAAGCAGAACGAACAGGTCGAGCGCGCGGCGCAGTATGAAGACGTCAAGCTGCCGGAGTCGCTCGATTACCGACAGGTCGCGGCGCTGAGCCACGAGGTCCGCCAGAAGCTCCAGGCGCTGCGCCCTGAAACGCTGGGGCAAGCCGCACGCGTCTCGGGCGTGACGCCGGCGGCGATCTCCCTGCTGCTGATCCACTTGAAGAAGGGCCGCCATCGCGGCTTCGGCGCCGATGCTGCCGAGCCGGGCAGCGCGGCCGCATGACGGTGGCCCCTTTCGACGCAAAGGCGCTGGCGCAAGGACTGGAGCAGGGCGCGCAGGCGCTGGGACTCGCGCTGACAGCGATGCAGCAACAGCAACTGCTGCAGCACCTGGCGCTGATCGACCGCTGGAACCGGGTCTACAACCTCACCGCGGTGCGCGAGCCGGCGCAGATGCTGACCCAGCACCTGCTCGACAGCTTGGCGGTCGTCGCGCCGCTGCGACGGCAAACACGAGCGACGGCGATCGCGTTGCTCGATGTCGGCAGCGGGGCAGGACTGCCCGGTGTGACGATTGCGGTCGCTTGCCCGGAAATCCATGTCAGCTGTGTAGACACGGTCTCGAAGAAGGCCAGCTTCATCCGGCAGGTGGGGGTGGAGCTTGGGCTGACGCATTTCCAGGCGCTGCATGCCCGGGTGGAATCCTTGGCGTCGAGCAATTTCGACGTGATCACCTCCCGCGCCTTCGCCTCGCTGGCCGACTTTGTCACGCTCACCGAGGCGGCGCTTGCGCCCGACGGTGTGTGGATGGCGATGAAGGGTCAGGTCCCGCACGAGGAAATGGCAGTCTTGCCGTCGTCGATCGAGGTGTTTCACGTGGAACCCTTGCAGGTGCCTGGCTGGATGCCGAGCGCTGCATCGTCTGGATGCATCGAAAGGCTGAAGTGCAAGTTCATCGCCGTCTCTGGCCGCTGATTCTTGGCTTGGCCTTGAGCAGCACGCACGCGGGCGACGCTTCGCCGCCATGGCTCCCGACCGTCCAGGCACTGCCGAGCCTGGAGGTGTCTGCTACATGGGCACCTGGTACCAGGTCGCCTGGTACCCGAATCGTTTCCAGCGTCAGTGCGTCAGTGATACCCGCGCCACCTACCGACTGCTCGAACAGGGCGAGGTTGAAGTGACCAACCAGTGCCGGAATGCCGAGGGGCGTACCGAATCGATCCGCGGGGTGGCGCAGCCGGTGGGCCGCATCGCCGAGGGGCTGCTGATGCCGGCACAGCTGCGGGTGAGCTTCCTGCCGGCGCTGATCCGGTGGCTGCCGGTCGGCTGGGGCGACTACTGGGTGCTGGCCCTGGGTCCGGGGAGTCGGTACGCGCTGGTCAGCGAACCGACCCGCGAGTATCTCTGGGTGCTGTCTCGGACGCCCAATCTCTCCGACGGCGATGACCGCGCTGTGCGAGCGAGCCTGGCTGAGCAGGGTTTCGATCTGACGCGGCTCGAGCGACACACCCACACTGCCCCAACCGCGCCGCCTTGAAGCGTGCGGACCTGGCCCGTCGGTGCGCACTTGACGCTTCTGGTGTGCGTCTGGAAAATAAGACCAGTCTAAAAACTGGTTGAAACTCTCACCATGCGATCCACCAGCGTCGGAGCGTTCGAGGCGAAGACTCACTTATCGGCCTTGCTCGAGCGCGTCGAGCGCGGCGAAGAGATCGTGATCACGCGGCACGGTCGACCCGTGGCGCGGCTGCTGCCGATCGCCCGATCGGCCGCCGATGCGCAAGCAGCGGCGGAACGTCTGCTGCAGATCGGCGGTGACTTGGCGCTGGGGCGCGACTGGCGGGCCCTGCACGGCGAGGAGCCGCATTGATGGCGGCGGTCGTGCTCGATGCCTCGGCCGCGCTGGCGTGGTTGTCCGCCGATGCGCAGACGCCGGCGTCCCGTGAACTCGCGCTCGAGGTGGCCCGCCACGGCGCCGTGGTGCCGGAGATCTGGCACGCCGAAGTCACGCAGATCCTGCTGCTCGCCGAGCGGCGTGGCCGCACCACGAAGGGGCGTGTCGCCGAGATCGTGGCGTTGCTCGACGAGCTGCCGATAGAGACCGAAGCCGGCGTGCCGCAGCGCATGCGGCACGAAGTGCTGGATCTGGCCCGCGACCGCGGCCTCAGCACCTGCGACGCGCTCTACCTCGACCTCGCCCAGCGCCGCGGCCTGCCGCTTGCGACGCTGGACCCTGCCCTCGGCCGCGCAGCCCGCGCGGTGGGCGTTCCTGTCGCCCTCGGCGGCTGAGTCATGGCCAAGATCTTCTGCATCGCGAACCAAAAGGGCGGCGTCGGCAAGACGACCACCACCGTCAACCTGGCCGCTGGCCTCGCGCTGATCGGCCAGCGCACGCTGGTCGTCGACCTCGACCCCCAGGGCAACGCCACCATGGGCTCGGGCATCGACAAGCGCACGCTGGAGCTCTCGGTCTACGATGTGCTGCTCGAATCCGCCTCGATCGCCGAGGCGCGCCGCCGCTCCGAGAAGGGCGGCTACGACGTCCTCGGCGCCAACCGCGAGCTGGCGGGCGCCGAAGTCGAGCTGGTGGCCCTCGAACGCCGCGACCAGCGGCTCAAGACCGCGCTGGCCGCCGTCGACGGTGAGTACGACTTCGTGTTGATCGATTGCCCGCCTTCGTTGAGCCTGCTGACGCTCAACGGCCTGTGCTCGGCGCACGGCGTGGTGGTGCCGATGCAGTGCGAGTATTTCGCGCTCGAAGGCCTGTCCGACCTGGTGAACACCATCAAGCAGGTGCACGCCAACCTCAACCCCTCGCTGCAGATCATCGGTCTGCTGCGCGTGATGTTCGATCCGCGCATCACGCTGCAGCAGCAGGTGAGCGAGCAGCTCAAGGCGCACTTCGGCGACAAGGTGTTCGACACCGTGATCCCGCGCAACGTGCGCCTGGCCGAAGCGCCGAGCTACGGCGTGCCGGGCGTCGTGTTCGACGGGCAGTCGAAGGGCGCCCAGGCCTTTGTGCAGTTCGCCAACGAGATGGTGAAGCGCCTCGCCAGTCTGCGCTGAGGGTCGAGCATGCCCGACACCTCCTCCTCCGTGCTGGTGCTGCCTGGTTGGCAGAACTCCGATGCCGACCACTGGCAGACGCGCTGGGAGCGGCGCCACGGCTACCGCCGCGTCGAACAGGACGACTGGCAGTGGCCGCGCCGAGGCGATTGGATGGCCCGCCTCGAGGAGGTGCTGCTGGCGGCCCCGCAGCCGTGCTGGCTCGTCGCCCACAGCCTGGGTTGCCAGCTGGTCGCCGCCTGGGCTGCACACACGCAGCAGGCTGACCGCGTGCGCGGCGCGCTGCTCGTCGGCCCCCCCGACACCGAGCGCGAAGACATGCCGCCGCAGCTCCATTCCTGGCGACCGGTGCCGCGCCGGCGCCTGCCGTTTGCAGCCACGGTGGTGATCAGCACCGATGATCCGTACTGCGCCCCGCAGCGCGCCGGCACGATGGCGCAGGACTGGGGCGCGACCCTGGTCGTGGCCGGAGCGGTCGGCCACCTCAACAGCGAATCCGGCCTGGGCGACTGGGATGCGGGTCATCAACTGCTGATCGCGCTGCGCACGGGCTGAGCCCCACGCCGCACGCGATGCGCCGACGGTGGCCGGCTCGGTGAGAATGATCGACATGGTCACCAAGAAACCCAAGGGCCTCGGCCTCGGCCTCGAAGCGCTGCTCGGGCCCAAGGCACAGGACGCACCAGCGCAGCCGGCCGGCGACGGCCTGCCCACGACACTGAAGCTGAGCCAGCTGCAGGCAGGCAAGTACCAGCCGCGCACGCGCATGGACGAAGGTTCGCTCTACGAGCTGGCCGAAAGCATCCGCAGCCAGGGCGTGATGCAGCCGATCCTCGTCCGCCCGGTCGGCGAAGCCGCGCTCGGCCGCTACGAGATCATCGCCGGCGAACGCCGCAGCCGGGCTGCCAAGCTGGCCGGTCTGAGCGAGGTGCCGGTGCTCGTGAAGGACGTGTCCGACGAGTCGGCCGCGGTCATGGCGCTGATCGAGAACATGCAGCGCGAGGACCTGAATCCGCTCGAGGAGGCGCAGGGCCTGCGGCGTCTGACCGACGAATTCGGTCTGACGCACGAGCAGGCCGCGCAGGCGGTCGGCCGTTCACGCAGCGCCGCGAGCAACCTGCTGCGGCTGCTCAACCTGGCCGAGCCGGTGCAGCAGATGCTGATGGCCGGCGACCTCGACATGGGGCATGCACGGGCCTTGCTGGTGCTCGAGCGGGCCCAGCAGGTGACCGCGGCTCACGAGATTGCCGCGAAGAAGCTGACGGTGCGCGAAGCCGAGAAGCTGGTGGCTCGCGCGACGGCCGGTGGTCGCCAGACACAGCTGTTGCGCGGCCAGCAGGCCAAGTCGCGTGACATCGTGCGTCTGGAGGAAGAGTTGGCCGACGTTCTGACGGCGGCGGTCGAGATCCGCGTCAAGAAGCGCAGCAAGCGCGGCGAGCAGGGCGAGGTGGCCATCGCCTTCGGCTCGCTCGACGAGTTGTCGGGACTGCTCGACAAGCTGCGCGGTCCGGCCGCTGGCTGAGGGCGGCCGCTGGCGCGTGTTCGCAGGCGTCTTGCGCGTGCGCCGCGCACGGTGAACCGTTGCCCGCACTCGGGCGTTGAACGGGCATGCGCCGTCACGTTCATCGGGGAACCACTTCCCCGCGGCAGGCTCCCACGCCATGACTGGCGGATTGCGGCGGAAAGGGGCATGCTATTTGCACAGTCGGTGGCAGGGCTCGATTCCTGCAATTGACCCGGAAAGTGCCTCGTATTGTTGTCGTCGCACCAGACAAGGATGCATGATCGTCGAGACCGCTTGATCGATAACCGCAGGCAGCG
The DNA here is from genome assembly GCF_000576205.1 of Methylibium sp. T29. Taxonomy (NCBI): domain Bacteria; kingdom Pseudomonadati; phylum Pseudomonadota; class Betaproteobacteria; order Burkholderiales; family Sphaerotilaceae; genus Methylibium; species Methylibium sp. T29. The sequence continues at coordinate 24,546 of NZ_AZND01000013.1, forward strand.
CTGCACAGTGGCCAGCCGAGATCTCTCCGGTGACAGGCCGACCACGTGGCGACGCCGCCTCCCGAATCTGGAACGGAGGACGTGATGGATGTGATCAGCAGCTTTGCAGCGCGCTACGAGCGCAGCCGCGAGGAAGAGTTCACGCTCGAGGAGTACCTCGACATCTGCCGGCGTGAGCCGGTGGCCTATGCCACGGCGGCCGAGCGCATGCTCAAGGCCATCGGCGAACCCGAACTCGTGGACACCCGCAACGATCCGCGCATGTCGCGCCTGTTCGCGAACAAGGTGATCAAGCGCTATCCGGCCTTCGCCGAGTTCTACGGCATGGAAGATTCGATCGAACAGGTCGTCTCCTACTTCCGCCACGCGGCGCAGGGGCTCGAGGAGAAGAAGCAGATCCTCTATCTGCTGGGACCGGTGGGCGGCGGCAAGAGTTCGATCGCCGAACGGCTGAAGCACCTGATGCAGGAAGTGCCGTTCTACGCCATCAAGGGCTCGCCGGTGAACGAATCGCCGCTCGGCCTGTTCGACATGGCCGAGGACGGCCCCATCCTGGAGAAGGAATACGGCATCCCGCGGCGCTATTTGAACCGCATCCTGTCGCCCTGGGCCGTGAAACGGCTCGACGAGTACGGCGGCGACATCCGACAGTTCAGAGTCGTGAAGCGCTATCCGTCGATCCTGAAGCAAGTCGGCGTGGCCAAGACCGAGCCGGGCGACGAGAACAACCAGGACATCAGCTCGCTGGTCGGCAAGGTCGACATCCGCAAGCTCGAGACCTATGCACAGGACGATCCCGACGCCTACAGCTACTCCGGCGGCCTGTGCCTGGCCAACCAGGGTCTGCTCGAGTTCGTCGAGATGTTCAAGGCGCCGATCAAGGTGCTGCACCCGCTGCTGACGGCGACCCAGGAAGGCAACTACAAGGGGACCGAGGGTTTCGGCGCGATCCCCTTCGACGGCATCATCCTCGCGCACAGCAACGAGAGCGAGTGGAAGACCTTCCGCAACAACAAGAACAACGAAGCCTTCCTCGACCGCATCTACATCGTCAAGGTGCCGTACTGCCTGCGCATCACTGAAGAGATCAAGATCTACGACAAGCTGATTCGAGGCTCCTCGCTCAGCGAGGCGAAGTGCGCGCCCGGCACGTTGAAGATGATGGCGCAGTTCGCGGTGCTGTCGCGCCTGAAGGAGCCGGAGAACTCCTCGCTCTTCAGCAAGGCGCTGGTCTATGACGGTGAGAGCCTCAAGGACACCGATCCCAAGGCCAAGAGCTACCAGGAGTACCGCGACTACGCCGGCGTCGATGAGGGCATGAGCGGCATCTCGACGCGCTTTGCCTTCAAGATCCTGTCCAAGGTGTTCAACTTCGACTCGTCGGAAGTCGCAGCGAACCCGGTGCATCTGATGTACGTGCTGGAGCAGCAGATCGAGCGCGAGCAGTTCCCCACCGAGACCGAGCAGAAGTACCTCGGCTTCATCAAGGAGTTCCTGGCGGCGCGCTACGCCGAGTTCATCGGCAAGGAGATCCAGACCGCCTACCTCGAGAGCTACTCCGAGTACGGCCAGAACATCTTCGACCGCTACGTGACCTACGCCGACTACTGGATCCAGGACCAGGAGTACCGTGACACGGACACCGGCGAGGTGTTCGACCGGGGCTCGTTGAACGCCGAGCTCGAGAAGATCGAGAAGCCGGCGGGCATCGCCAACCCGAAGGACTTCCGCAACGAGATCGTCAACTTCGTGCTGCGCGCCCGTGCCAACAATGCCGGCAACAACCCGTTGTGGACGAGCTACGAGAAGCTGCGCACGGTGATCGAGAAGAAGATGTTCTCGAACACCGAGGAACTGCTGCCGGTGATCAGCTTCAACGCGAAGGCCAGTGCCGACGAGGCGAAGAAGCACGAGGACTTCGTGAACCGCATGGTGCAGAAGGGCTACACGCCCAAGCAGGTGCGCCTGCTGTGCGAGTGGTACCTGCGTGTGAGAAAGAGTTCATGATGAGAGCTGGGAAACGCGAGCGGCGTCGTCGCCCCAGGCGCTGACAGCGACCTCCACTTCGAGCACAACGCATGGCGCTTCAGCAGATCATCGATCGCAGGCTCGCAGGCAAGAACAAGTCGATCGGCAACCGCGAGCGTTTCCTGCGCCGACACAAGGCGCAGATTCGCGAGGCCGTGCGCAAGGCGGTCAGCGGCCGCGGCATCCGCGACATCGAGCAAGGCGAGGACATCACGCTGCCCAAGCGCGACGTCTCCGAGCCGCTGTTCGGGCACGGCTCCGGCGGCAAGCGCGAGATGGTGCATCCGGGCAACAAGGAGTACGTGCGCGGCGACCGCATCAAGCGGCCCGAGGGCGGCGGCGGGCAGGGCGGCGGGTCACAGGCCAGCGACTCGGGCGAGGGCGAGGACGACTTCGTCTTCCACCTGAGCAAGGAAGAGTTCATGCAGGTCTTCTTCGACGACCTGGCACTGCCCAACCTCGTGAAGACGCAGCTGGCCGAAACACCGGAGTTCAAGAACCAGCGAGCCGGCTTCACCAGCGACGGCACGCAGAGCAATCTGCACGTGGTGCGTTCGATGCGCGGCGCGATCGGCCGACGCATCGCGCTCGGCGCCGATGCGCGACGAGAGCTGCGGCACCTGGAGGCCCAGCTCGCGAGCCTGAAGCAGCGTTCGCGGCTCGACACCGGCGGCGTCGACCTCGACCCGGGCCATGCCTTGCGGCAGCGCGAGATCAAGGACCTGGAGGGCCGCATCGAGCTGCTGCGCCAGAAGGTCGCACGCATCCCCTTCCTCGACCCGATCGACCTGCGCTTTCGCAGCCGCGTCAAGGTGCCGGTTCCCACCACCAAGGCGGTGATGTTCTGCCTGATGGACGTGTCGGGCTCGATGGACGAAGCGCGCAAGGACCTGTCGAAACGCTTCTTCATCCTGCTCTACCTGTTCCTGACGCGCCACTACGAGAAGATCGACGTGGTCTTCATCCGCCATCACACGCAGGCGCAGGAGGTCGACGAAGAAGGCTTCTTCCACTCGACCGAAACCGGCGGCACCGTGGTCTCCAGCGCCCTGGTGTTGATGGAGGAGATCGTCCGCGCACGCTACCCGACCAGCGAGTGGAACATCTACGGCGCGCAGGCCAGCGACGGCGACAACTGGCATCACGACAGCGGCCGCTGCCGCGAGATCGTGTCCACGCAATTGCTGCCGCTGTGCCGCTACTTCGCCTACGTGCAGGTGGCCGAACCCGAGCAGAACCTGTGGGAAGAATACGCACAGGTCGCCCGGACGAACCCGCACTTCGCGATGCGCAAGGTGCTCGAGCCTTCGCAGATCTACCCCGTCTTTCGTGATCTGTTCAAGAAGGAAGGCGCGACATGAGCGTTCGGCCGCGCAAGGAGTCGTCATGACACGCAAGCGAGAGGCGGTGTCGGTTGCGACGCCCGACCTGTTCACCGAGTCCGACGTGCCGGCGGTGGGGCGTGTTCGCGCCGCGAGCGACATCGTCGCGAGTCCGCGGGCCAAGACGTCGTTGCCGAGCTCGAGCGACTGGACCTTCGAGCTGATCGACCAATACCACGACGTGATCCGCGAGACGGCCAGGGGCTATGGCCTGGACACCTATCCCAACCAGCTCGAGATCATCACGGCCGAGCAGATGATGGACGCCTACGCGTCGGTGGGCATGCCGGTGAACTACCGGCACTGGAGCTATGGCAAGGAGTTCATCGCCACCGAGAAGAACTACCGCCGCGGCCACATGGGCCTGGCCTACGAGATCGTCATCAATTCCAACCCCTGCATCAGCTACCTGATGGAGGAGAACTCGCTGGCCATGCAGGCGCTGGTGATCGCGCACGCCGCCTACGGGCACAACAGCTTCTTCAAGGGCAACTACCTGTTCCGCATGTGGACCGACGCGTCGTCGATCATCGACTACCTGTCTACGCCAAGAACTACATCGCCGAATGCGAGGAGCGGCGGGGCCTCGACGCGGTGGAGGATCTGCTCGACAGCTGCCATGCCTTGATGAATCACGGCGTCGACCGTTACCGCCGCCCCACCAAGCTGTCGCTGGCGCAGGAACAGACGCGCCGTGCCGAGCGCGAGGCCTACGCGCAGCAGCAGGTCAACGACATGTGGCGCACGCTGCCACGGCGCGCCGAACCTGCTGCCGAGGAAGCCAACGCGCAGCGCTACCCGGCCGAGCCGCAGGAGAACCTGCTGTACTTCATCGAGAAGAACGCGCCGCTGCTCGAACCCTGGCAGCGCGAGGTGGTGCGCATCGTGCGCAAGGTGGCGCAGTACTTCTACCCGCAGCGCCAGACCCAGGTGATGAACGAAGGGTGGGCCACCTTCTGGCATCACCGCCTGCTCAACACGATGTACGACAACGGCCACCTGGCCGACGGCATGATGGTCGAGTGGTTGAAGTCTCACACCAACGTGATCTACCAGCCCCGGTCGGTCACCCGGCCTACAGCGGCATCAACCCCTATGCGCTCGGTTTCGCGATGTACACCGATCTCAAGCGCATCTGCGAATCGCCCAGCGACGAAGACCGCCACTGGTTCCCCGAGATCGCCGGCGCCGACTGGCTGGTCACGCTGGATCACGCGATGCGCAACTTCAAGGACGAGAGCTTCATCGGCCAGTACCTGTCGCCGAGGCTGATGCGCGAGCTGCGGCTGTTCGCAGTGCTCGACGACGAGAAGGAATCCGAGCTCGAGATCTCTGCGATCCACGACGAGTCCGGCTACCGACGTCTGCGTGAGGCGCTGTCGCACCAGTACGACCTCGGCCAGCGCGAGCCCAACATCCAGGTATGGAACGTCAACCTGCGTGGCGATCGCTCGCTGGTTCTGCGTCACACCCAGCACAACGATCGTCCGCTGAACGAGCAGACGACCGAGGTGCTCAAGCACGTGGCCCGACTGTGGGGTTTCGACGTGCACCTCGAGAGCGCCGACGGCGCCGGCGAGATCACCAGAAAGTGGACGGTGCCGGCGCCGCCGAATTGACCGGCGCGGCACACATTCACGCAGCAGGCCGCGTTGGGGCGGCCCGGGTAGACGCCGCGCATCGGCCGGCGTCGCGTGAAGGCAGGGCTGCCGCCGTGGCGGTGGCGCGAGCGAGCGAGGAGAGTCTCATGGCCCAGGTGTCCTCTGGAACGACGATCGCTGGCGCGTGGTCGGGTGCCGCGATGTCGCCGGCCGAAGCGGAGTCGCAGCGTCTCGCGGCGCTCTATCGCTACGGGGTCCTCGAGACCGGTTCGGAGCCGGCGTTCGATGCGATCACCGAGCTCGCGGCCTGTATCTGCGACACGCAGGCGTCGCTGATCTCGCTGGTCGATCGGGACCGCCTCTGGTTCAAGGCACAGACCGGCTTTGAGGGCGACAGTGCACCTCGTACCCATGCGCCTTGCGCGCAGGCCATCGAACAGGCTGACGACAGACTCCTGCTGGCCGACCCGGCCGGCGATCCTCGCTTCGCGGCCCATCCGGCGCTCGGCGCGGCCGGCGGATGGCACACCTACGCCGGTGCGCCGCTCGTCACGCCTCAGGGCTGGGCTGTCGGCACGCTGTGCGTGCTGGATCGGACCGCGCGCAGCCTGTCGTCACGCCAGCAGCACGCGTTGCGCCTGCTGGCCGAACAGGCGGTGGCTCAACTCGAGCTGCGCCGTGCCAGCGCCTTGCTGGATCTGCAGGGCAACACCGACGAGGTGACCGGCCTGTGGAATCGCACGGCCTTCGAGCGCCGGCTCGCGCAGGAGTGGACGCGCTGGAGCCGCCATGGAGGCGATCTCGCGCTGCTGGCCGTCGATCTGGATCACTTCAAGCATTTCAACGATCTGCACGGCCACCCGGTCGGCGACGAGGCGCTGCGACAGGCGGCGCAGGGCCTCGAAGGCAGCCTGCGCGGCCATGACGTGCTTGCGCATTGCGGGGCCGGCGAGTTCAGCGTGTTGCTGCCGTCGACCGACACGGGCGGTGCGATGGCGGCAGCCGAGCGCATGCGCATCGCCCTGGCCGCGGTGCCCTGGGTGGTCGAGCCGTTGACGGCGAGCATAGGCGTCGCGGTGGCAGTGCGTGCGGCCGACATCGAGCCGATCGCGTTGACGCGGCGCGCCCATCGTGGCCTCACCCATGCCAAGGCGCAGGGCCGCAATTGCGTGGAGCTGTGTCTGACGTGAGCTTTGCCGGCGAGGCGGTCGATCGGACCGCCGCACTTCAGGCGCCGTCGCCGCCCAGCACCCAGACGCCTGCGGGCGGCAGGTTGCCCCACACCACGTCGCGCAGCGACCAGCGCAGCGAGCTGCGAGCCGGCAGCTCGAATGGAGCACGCGGCTGGTAGGTGTACTGGACCATGCGTCGCGTCGGGTGGGCCTCGATGAACTGAAGCAATGCCGCCAGCGTGGTCCTGCGCATCGGCTCGGGCAGGCTTCTGAACGGCAGCGACGAGACCAGCATCGTGTCGACAGGAGCGTGCGCATGCCGCGCCAGCACCTCGTGCGCGGGAGCGCAGGCCACCTCGATGTCGGGGAAGCGCCGCCGCAGGCCGCTCGCGAGATCGGACTGCAGCTCGACGGCCAGTAGCGGAGTTCCAGGCGCGGCGTGCCGCAGCGCGGAGGTCACGGCGCCGGTGCCCGCGCCGAGCTCGATCAGGGCCCCGGCATCGCCGATCTGCGACGCCATGGCCCGCGCCAGCCGCCGCGAGGACGGCGCGACCGCGCCCACGAGCCCGGGACGCGTGAGTGCCAGCGCGATGAAGGCCGAGGTGTTCATGCCGCGGCGCACCTCGCAGCGTCGGTGCTGGGAGGCGGCCTGGAGAGACGACTTTGCGGTCGACGTGTCTCACCACGTGAAGATCTTCCCGGGGTTCATGATGTTGCCGGGGTCCAGCGCATGCTTGATCTGCCGCATCAGCGCCACGCCGCCGGCGCCGGCCTCGTCGAGCAGGAAGCCCATCTTGTGCAGGCCGATGCCGTGTTCGCCGGTGCAGGTCCCTTCGAGCCGCAGTGCGCGTGCCACCAGCAACTGGTTCAGGCGCTCCGCCTCGGCGCGCTCACCCGGCGCCGTCGGATCGATCAGGTAGCCGACGTGGAAATTGCCGTCGCCGACGTGACCGACGATGAAGTAGGGAATGCCGCTCGCGTCGGCCTCGGCAACCGTCTCGTTGATGCATTCGGCCAGGCGCGAGATCGGCACGCAGGTGTCGGTCGTCACGGCACGGCAGCCGGGCCGGGTCTGCAGCGCCGAGAAGTAGGCATGGTGGCGGGCGGTCCACAGCCGCGTGCGCTCTTCGGGCGTGGTAGCCCACTGGAAGTCCTCGCCGCCGAGGTCGGTCGTGAGGGCCTGTACCGTCTCCGCCTGCTCCTGCACGCCCGCCGGGCTGCCGTGGAACTCCATCAGCAGCATCGGCGCCTCGCGCAGCCCGAGGTGGTCGTGTGCGTTGACGGCCCGCACCGCGTGCACGTCGAGCAACTCGCAGCGCGCGATCGGCACGCCCATCTGGATGACCTGGATGGTGCTGCGCACCGCCGCGTCGATGGTCGGGAAATGGCAGACCGCCGCGCTGACGGCTTCCGGCAGGGGGTAGAGCTTCAACGTGATCTCGGTGATCACGCCGAGCGTTCCTTCGCTGCCGACGAACAACCGCGTCAAGTCGTAGCCCGCCGACGACTTGCGTGCCCGCGAGCCGGTGTGGATCAGCTCTCCGTTCGCCGTGACCACGGTGAGGCCGAGCACGTTCTCCCGCATCGTGCCGTAGCGCACCGCGTTCGTGCCGCTGGCGCGGGTGGCGCACATGCCGCCGAGCGTGGCGTCGGCGCCCGGGTCGATCGGAAAGAACAGCCCGTCATGGCGCAGCGCCTCGTTGAGCTGCTTGCGGGTCACGCCGGCCTGCACGGTGACGGTCAGGTCTTCCGCGTTCACGCGCAACACCTGGTTCATGCGCGACAGGTCGACGCTGACACCGCCCTGCACCGCCAGCAGGTGGCCTTCAAGCGAGGAGCCGATGCCGAACGGGATCACCGGCACGCCATGCGACTGCGCCAGTGCCATCAGCGCCACGACGTCGTCGTTGCTCGTCGCGAACACGACGGCATCGGGTGCCGGCACGTCGAACGGCGATTCGTCGCGCCCGTGCTGCTCGCGAATGGCCTGTGCCGTGGAACAGCGCTCTCCGAAGTGAGCCTTCAGCGCGGCGAGCATCGCCGCCGGCATGGGCCGCCGTGCGATTCGGGGCAACAGATCGATCGGGGCGTTCATCGTGTCTCCTCTCGACGGCTCGGAGCCGTGGGCCATTCTAGAAACAAGGAAGCCGGACTGCTGCGGCCCCGAGTCCGCTAGCATCGCGTGATGGGCAATCGACTGACACAGATCGCAACGCGCACCGGCGACGACGGGACCACCGGGCTCGGCGACGGCACCCGTGTGGCCAAGGATCACCTGCGCGTGCAGGCCATGGGCGACGTCGACGAACTCAATTCGCTGCTCGGCCTGTTGCTGTGCGAGCCCTTGCCCGACGCGCTGCGCGTGTTGCTGGTGGCGGTGCAGCACGAGCTGTTCAATCTGGGCGGCGAGCTGTCGATTCCCGGCTACACCCTGCTGAAGGACGAGGCGGTGGCGGCGCTGGACGACGCATTGGCCGAGCACAACGCCGCGTTGCCGCGGCTGAAGGAATTCATCCTGCCGGCCGGCACGCGCAGCGCCTCGATCGCCCACCTCGGCCGCACTGTGGCGCGCCGCGCGGAGCGGGCCGTGGTAGCACTTGCCAACGCCGAGCCGGGCGCGGTGCGATCTGCGCCCCGCCAGTACCTGAACCGGCTGAGCGATCTGCTGTTCGTGCTGGCCCGCGTGCTCAACCGGGCCAACCTCGACGGCCTGGGCGGCGACGACGTGTACTGGCGCAGCCCGAGGCTCGAGACCCCGGACTGACGCCGCCCGCTCAACCGGCCAGCGGCCTCATTGCGGGGCCTTGCTGCCGGCCATGAACTCCTCGGCGCTGAGGAAACCGTCGCGGTCGGTGTCGAGCGACTTGAAGCGCTGGGCGATCGCGGGCAGCTTCGCCGCTTCGGCGGGGCTCAGCTTGTTGTCGGTGTCGACATCGGCACGCTTGAAAGCCTGCTGTGCCGTCACGTCGCTCGACTTGTCGGTTGGAGCCGCCTGCGCCTGAGCCAGGTTGGCGAAACCCACGGTGCCGGCGAGCGCCAGACTGACCACGGTGATCTCGATGACCTGACGCGCCTGGGTCTGGATGGAAGGGGTGATGCGAGAGCGATTCATGGAGGTTTCCTTCGCAGGAAGTTCTGGAACCTCCATTCAAGCGCCGACCGGGGTCTCCGGCCAGCACTCTTGCGGCAGCTTGCCTCCGTTACCTGACGGCGGCGTCGCTTACTCTCGTTTGCATGCGCTCACTTTGTTGCTGAGGCTCGTGTGATGTAACCCGGTTGTCTCGCCGAGTCGTTCAGCCCCGTCCGCGCCGGGCCGCCACCGCGGTGCTGAGCACGCCCAGCACCTCCAGTGAATCGTCCCAGCCGATGCAGCGTCGGTGATGCTCTGGCCGTAGGCGAGCTTCGCCGGGTCGTCCTTGCCGGCACTGAACTTCTGGGCGCCGGCGCTCAGGTGGCTCTCGACCATCACACCGAAAACCTGGCGGCTGCCGCCGGCCAACTGGTCGGCGACGTCGCGCGCCACGTCGATCTGCTTCTGGTGCTGCTTGCTGCTGTTGGCGTGGGAGCAGTCGACCATCAGCGAGGCCGGCAGCCCGGCCTTGCCGAGTTCGGCGCAGGCCGCGCCGACACTGCTGGCGTCGTAGTTCGGCGTCTTGCCGCCGCGCAGGATGACGTGGCAATCGGCGTTGCCGCGGGTCTCGACGATCGCGACCTGGCCGTTCTTGTGCACCGACAGGAAGTGGTGCGGCCGGCTGGCGGACTGGATGGCGTCCGTGGCGATCTTGATGTTGCCGTCGGTGCCGTTCTTGAAGCCGATCGGCGCGCTGATGCCCGAGGCGAGCTCGCGGTGGACCTGGCTTTCGGTGGTGCGCGCACCGATGGCGCCCCAGGAGATCAGGTCGCCGATGTACTGCGGCGAGATCACGTCGAGGAACTCGCTGCCGGCCGGCAGCCCGAGGCGGCCGATCTCCAGCAGCAGCTGGCGCGCGATGCGCAGGCCTTCGTCGATGCGGAAGCTCTCGTCGAGGTAGGGGTCATTGATCAGGCCCTTCCAGCCGACGGTGGTGCGCGGCTTCTCGAAGTACACGCGCATCACGATCTCCAGCGTGTCGGCGTACTTGTCGCGCTGGGCCTTGAGCTTGCGCGCGTAGTCCACCGCCGCCACCGGGTCGTGGATCGAGCACGGGCCCATGATGACCAGCAGGCGGTCGTCATTGCCGCGCATGATGTCGCGGATGCGGCGGCGGGTGCTGGACACCAGCTCCTCGACGGGCGTGCCGCGCACCGGGAAGAAGCGGATCAGGTGCTCGGGCGGCGGCAGTGGCATCACGTCCTCGATCCGTTCGTCATCGGTCTGGCTGGTCTTGTCGGCGGGCGCGGCCCAACCCTCGGGAACGTTGGCGGACAGGGCATTCATCGATGTTTCTCCTGGGCGGTCTGACGGGGGGCGAACGGTCGAAAAAAAACCGCCGGGTTGGGCCCGGCGGTTTGAGATTCGGCTTGCGCTGCTTTTACGCTGATGCGCGGGCCTCTCCTCCGCCGGGGCGGTGCGAGAACCAAAAGTACGCAAAAAAGTAGGCGTCGAAGCGCATGGGAGCGAAATGTAGCACGACGCCGAGGTTGGGCCGCATGCGTCGCTCGATCGTCGTCCGGCCGGATCAGTAGGCCTTGGCCTCGAAACCCTGAGCCACCAGGGCCACGATCACCGCGCCGATGTGGGCGTGGTTGCGCGTCTGCAGCACCAACTCCACCTCGGCGTTCTGCGCCGACAGCGTGGTGAAGGCCCGCTGGTGATGCACTTCCTCGATGTTCGCGCCGGCCTCGGCCACGGTGGCGGTGATGCGCGCCAGCGCGCCGGGTGCGTCGCGCGCGTCGACGCGGATGCGTGCCAGCCGCCCGCTCGCACATGCCGCGCTCGATGATCGCCGACAGCAGCAGCGGATCGATGTTGCCGCCGCACAGCACCAAGCCCACGCGTCGCCCGGCGTAGCGCCCGGGCTCCTTCAGCAGCGCAGCCAGACCCGCGGCGCCGGCCCCCTCGACCAGCGTCTTCTCGATCTCCAGCAGCATCACCAGGGCATGCTCGATGTCCGCTTCGTCCACCAGCACCATGTCGTCGACGAGGTCGCGAACGATCGCCCGCGTGATCCGCCCCGGCTCACCGACGGCAATGCCCTCGGCGATCGTGCTGGTGCCTTGCGGATGGGTGCGGCCCTTGACGAGGTTCACCATCGCCGGAAAGCGCGCCGTCTGCACCCCGACGATCTCCAGCCCGGGCTTCAGCGCCCGGGCGACGGTCGCGATGCCGGAGATCAGCCCGCCGCCGCCGACGGCGATGACCAGAGTGTCGAGCGTCGGTTGCGCGCGCAGCATCTCCAGGCCGATCGTGCCCTGGCCGGCGATCACCAGCGGATCGTCGAAGGGGTGCACGAAGCTCAGGCCCTGCGCCGCGGCCACCTCCAGCGCGTGCGCGCGAGCCTCGTCGAAGCTCTCGCCGTGCAGCAGCACCTCGGCACCGAAGCCGCGCGTGCGCTCGACCTTCACCGTCGGCGTGTGCCGGGGCATCACGATGACCGCGCGCAGGCCCAGCCGCTGCGCGTGATGCGCCACGCCCTGCGCATGGTTGCCGGCGGAGGCGGCGATCACGCCCTTCAACGCGGCGGTGCCGTCGTCGCGCGCGGCGACCAGCGCCAGCAGCTTGTTCAACGCGCCGCGCTCCTTGAAGGAAGCGGTGAACTGCAGGTTCTCGAACTTCAGGAAGACCTGCGCGCCGGTGATCTCGGACAGTGTCTTCGACTCGACACACGGTGTGTCGAGCACCTGTCCGGCCAGCCGGCGTGCAGCGGCCTCGACGTCCGCCAGGGTCACCGTCGCCGGCGACTCGGCTGAGGTCAAGCCGTACCCCCACGGTGAGCCCGTCGATGCGCAGCGTCGGCTGGCCGACGCCGACCGGCACGCTCTGGCCTTCCTTGCCGCAGGTGCCCACGCCGGTATCGAGCTGCAGGTCGTTGCCGATCATCTTCACGCGCGTCAATGCGTCCGGGCCGTTGCCGATGATGGTGGCGCCCTTCACCGGGTACTGGACTCGGCCGTTCTCGACCCAGAAGGCCTCGCTGGCCGAGAACACGAACTTGCCGCTCGTGATGTCGACCTGGCCGCCACCGAAGTTGGTGGCGTACAAACCCTTCTTCATGCTTGCGACGATCTCGTCCCTGCTCTTGTCGCCGCCCAGCATGTAGGTGTTGGTCATGCGCGGCATCGGCACATGCGCGTAGCTCTCGCGCCGGCCGTTGCCGGTCGGCTTGACCTTCATCAGCCGCGCATTCATCGAATCCTGGATGTAGCCCTTCAGGATGCCATCCTCGATCAGCACGTTGCGCTGGCTCGGGTTGCCCTCGTCGTCGACGTTCAGCGAACCGCGCCGGTCGGGCAGGGTGCCGTCGTCGAGCACGGTCACGCCCTTGGCCGCGACGCGCTTGCCGATCTTGCCGCTGAAGGCGCTGGAGCCCTTGCGGTTGAAGTCGCCTTCGAGGCCGTGGCCGATGGCCTCGTGCAGCAGGATGCCGGGCCAGCCCGGGCCCAGCACCACGGTCATCTCGCCGGCCGGTGCGGGGCGGCTCTCGAGGTTCGTCAATGCGGCGTTGACGGCCTGGTCCACGTAGCCGGCGATCACGTCATCGCGGAAATAGCCAAGCCCGAAGCGCCCGCCTCCGCCGCCCGAGCCCATCTCGCGGCGGCCGTTCTGCTCGGCGATCACAGTGAGGCTCAGGCGCACGAGCGGACGCACGTCGGCCGCGACCGTGCCATCGGCGCGGGCCACCAGCACCACGTCGTACTCACCGGCCAGGCCGGCCATCACCTGCACCACGCGCGGGTCGCGCGCGCGCGCCAACTTTCCGCCCGCTCAAGCAAGGCCACCTTCTGTGTGCTGTCGAGCGTCGCGATCGGGTCCATCGGCGCGTACAGCACGCGGCTGCCCGCGATCTTCGGCGCGCCGCCGACCTTGACCGAGCGGCTCATCCCCGAGGCCGCGATGGTGCGCACCGTGCGCGCCGCGTCCAGCAGGGCAGCTTCAGAGATGTCGTCGCTGTAGGCGAAGGCGGTCTTCTCGCCAGCCACGGCGCGCACACCGACGCCCTGGTCGATGCCGAAGCTGCCGCTCTTGACGATGCCCTCCTCCAGGCTCCAGCCCTCGCTGCGCGTGTACTGGAAGTAGAGGTCGGCATCGTCGATGCGGTGCTCGCCGATCACGCGCAGCGCGTTGGCGAGCTTGGCCTCGTCGAGGCCGAAGGGTTCGAGCAGCACCTGGCGAGCGACGGCCAGGCGTTCGAGGGTGGGTTCGCGCGAGATCATGGGATATCGATTCTAGGCAGCAGGGGATGTCACACGCTTCACCAATCTTTACCGATTCGCGCAGTGGACGGGTGCACGGCCTTGCAGCCTCGGCGTTGGAAGGAGGGGAGCATCTTCCCACCTTTGACCGAGCAAGGAGCCAGTGCAATGAAAACCATTCCCGTCCTGTTGAGTGCCGTCCTGCTGGCCGCCGCGGGCGCCAGCTTTGCGCAAGGCGTGACCGCCACGCCGCGCATCGACCAGCGCGAGCAGCGGCAGGAGCAGCGCATTCAGCAGGGCGTGGGCTCCGGCGCGCTGACGCCCCGGGAGACCTACCGGCTCGAGAAGGAACAGGCCCACATCGGCAAGGCGGAAAGCCGAGCCAAGGCCGACGGTGATGTGACTCCCGCGGAACGCAAGCGCCTGACGAACATGCAGAACCGCGCCAGCCGCGACATCCGGCACCAGAAGCACGATCGCCAGGCCGTCCCGACCAAGGGATGAAGCGAGGCTCAGGCGTCGTCCTCGGTCGGCGCCCCGGATCTCAGTTGCAGCGCCCGCTCGTAGAGGGCATTGCGGGGGGCGCCGGTGGCCTCGGCCGTCAGTGCCACGGCCTGCTTCAGCGGCAGTGCCGCGACCAGGGTGCGCAACAGCCGCTCGGCGCTGGCGATCATCGGGCTGTCTTCGGCGGCCGCAGCCGGCAGGGCGTGCAGCACGAGCACGAACTCGCCGCGGAGGCGGTGCGGGTCGGCCGCCAGCCAGCCCGGCAAGGCCTCGGCGTCCAGGGTCTCGACGTGCTCGAACTGCTTGGTCAGCTCGCGACACAGGCTCAGCGATCGTGCCGGCATCACCTCGGCCAGGGCGCCGGCCAGCGCGGCAATGCGGTGCGGCGCCTCGAACAGCACGGTCGTCTCCGGTCGCGTGGCCAGTTCCCGCAACTGGGCCGTGCGCTCGACGGCCTTGCTGGAGAGGAAGCCGACGAAGCGGAAGTCCTCGCCCTGCGTGTCACCGGCCGCGCTGAGCGCGGTGGTGACGCTGCTGGGCCCCGGCAGCGGCAGCACGCGGTGGCCGGCGG
>NZ_AZND01000014.1:0-38381 GCF_000576205.1 Methylibium sp. T29
CCGGGGTAATCGTATTTTTCCTGCAGATTGACACGGTCCGCTCAAGAATCGCTAGGCGCGACAAGCACTTGCAAAACCGCCCCTTCCAAGCGTCTTGTGCTTTCGGTGCAAGTTGACACGCTTCGGCCTGCCGCAGCCTTTCACGCCGCCGGGGCCTCGAACGCCCCACCGATCTGCTTCGCTCGGCGAACGTCGTCCGAGTGCAGGTACATCGAAGTCGTGGAGAGCGACGCGTGCCGCAGGTTGTCCCGCACGGTTGTGAGTTCGGCGCCGCGCTGCAGCGCGTGGGTCGCGTGCGTGTGCCGCGTCCAGTGCGGTGTTGCCCGCCTCAGCTTCTCGGCCAGCGCGGGGTTCGCCTCCGCGAGGACACCGGCAGCGGTGGCGAAGAACCTCTTCACGATCGCCCACAGCCGCTTGGATGTGATGCCCGCCTCGCCATCGAGGCTGCCGAGCAACGGCGTGGCGGGGTCCCACTTCGCTGGCGTCACCGGAAAGCCTCGCTGAGCCAGCTGCCGGTCAAGCACCCCACGGGCCATCCCCGGCAACACGACCTTGCCGGACTTGCTGCCTTTGCCAACCACGTGCAGCCAGTGATCGCCATGCGCATCGACTTCGATGGATCCCAGCGTCGCGCGAACGAGCTCGCCGGCGCGCAGTCCAGTGCAATAGCTGAAGTCGATCACAAAGCGAAGCCGTTGAGCAGCGCCAGGCTGCCAGCCGTACGACCACTCCAAACCGTCGGCGACCGTCCTCAGGAGCTTCCACTCGCCTTCGGAAAACACCCTCGTCGTATCCAAGGTCGCTTGCTTGGCACCGCGCACCTTGATGCCGGCGAATGGGTTGGCCAGGACATATCGCCGCTCGATCAGCCATCTGAACATCGAGCTGAGGACGGATAGCGCATAGCCCCTTGAGCGCGTGGACAAGCAACCCGCGAACGGCCGCCACTCGGCAGCGGTGCGAGGTGATGCCGGCCCCACCCAACGCTGCCTCGGTGAGGGTTGCCGCAAAAACGCCCGATAGGCCACGGCATCCTCTGTGGCCAGCGATGACAGTGCGACCCCGCGCTCGACGATTGCCCACAGCATCAACCGCTCCGCTTCCTTGCGATAGGCCCGCAGCGTCGCGGGCGCCTCATGCAGCGACAGCCACGCCTGGACTGCTTCGTAATCGTTGTTCGCTCGCAGGACGCACGACGCCCGCGGCGCGCGATGCAGGCCCATGGTGCCGTCGACCTCATGCGGCACGACGATCTTCTCCCATGGGACCACGTCGTCTGGTGCAGTGGTCACCACCAGCGCGCGAGCGCGATCGGAAAGGTCCGGATGCGCGGCGAAGAAGGCTTCGATCTGGCGAGCGCCAGAAACACCGAGTCCGGCGATGCCCACCCACCAGCGCCGGCGGCGCGGCACTCGAAGCGTGAGATCGGCCAGTGTCCTGATGCCGGCCGCCCGCAGGGCCGTGACGACCCGCGGTGCAAGCCAGCGATCGACGCCATCGCCGATCAGCGGGACTGGAACGGCAGCAGTGCGCAGCAACTCGAGGGCGGTCGCCACCGCGCGCGCCGCACCTGGACCCTTGCGGGCGGGCCCGGTGAAGTGATTGGCAAGATCGTCTCGATGGCGGGACCTGGCGAAGGCCGCGATGCGTCGACGGATCGCCCCGACGATGCCGCGCGAGGACTGGCCGGCCAACCGGGTTTCGCCCAGGTACCGCGCGACTGCCTCTCTCGACGACAGACCCTCGTGCCAGGCCCGCAGTGCTGACAGGGCCGCAGCATCCGGGAGCGACAGCGGGGTTGCGGTTACAGACCGGCCGGTTTTCACGCTTGTCAGTTTAACTCTCTGGCGTTGCTACACCGTTAAGGTTAGTTATCGGCATAGTGATGCCAAGCATGTTCGATTTCGGGCACGGCAGCACAAGCAGCTTCACCGTCAAGCCCTGGGTGGAGGAGCTCAAGGTGCGGCAGCTCGATGAGACTGTGCGACCGATTCAACGTCACCGCAGTTTGATACCCCGCGGAGCCGGACCTGAACGTCGGCCACCTCGTGTGGACCGGCCGGCCATCGCTTGATTCTGATCGGCGGCACGCGGCCACTTGCTGACATTGGGAGCGGCGCCAGTAAGCCGTCGGTCATCCTTGGCCGATCTCTGCTATGTTGTGTCATAGCCGACGTGGCCCTCACCGCTGCCGCGTGATGTCGAAGCAATCCTTTCAGGGGTTGGCATGACAGGTCTGCGAGCGCAATTCGGATCGCGGGCTTGTTGCGCCGGCGGCCGCCCCCGTCGTCAAAGAGTCAGCGATCAATTGGCCAACCCGGAATGCGTCCTCGACGCAGACGAGTTCCATCCGTTGGTGCACGGATCGCGGCGCGGCCGAGGTCGACGCATAGAAATTCACGTGACAACAGAACGAGCTGCGAATATTCGGCGCCGCTTCCAGCAGCGGTAGCGAGACGACGGCACTTGTCGGTTCAACGTCTCGAAGTCCCTCAGGCGTCACAGTCAAAGAAACCGAAAGCCCGGTTGCGGGACAACGTGAGAAGACCCGCGCAGTCTTGCCGATCATCCCCGGGAACATCAAGGCGTCGAGCGCGCACCAGGTGTAGAGACGTTGCCCGTCGACCTCGAATGCATGTGCTGTCTCGCGCAGGGTGATGCCGTAACCGATGACATTGCCATCGTCGTCATACTCTGTGCACGGTTCTTGTTCGAGCAGTGCCGTCAGTCGCTCGGCGGACCAGCCGAGTGTTGCCGCGAATGCGTCCCTTTGCACTGGGTGCCCTTTGACGAGCTCGCCCAGAAGCGCGACAAGCAGTTCTGCGCACCCCTCTGAACGCTCGGCCGGCATGAGGCGTGCAGCGACCTCGGTGGCATAGCTTGTCAGTTCCATGGAGGTCTCATTGGGTCGATGCCATCGAGCCGCGTGTGGACTGTGTCAGCCTGCGCAGCACGACAGCTGCTTCACGTCCTTGGTGAAGGTTTGCGCGGCCAGCTTCAGGCCCTCCACCATCGTGAGATAAGGGAATAGCTGGTTGGCTAGATCGTGCACGGTCATGCGGGCACGGATGGCGATGGCTGCGGTCTGGATGATCTCGCCGGCTTCCGCGGTGACCGCTTGCACGCCCAGCAGCCGGCCGGAGCCCGCCTCCGCCACCAGCTTGATGAAGCCGCGCGTGTCGAAGTTCACCAGCGCACGCGGCACGTTGTCCAGCGTCAGCGTGCGACTGTCCGTCTCGATGCCGGCCAGATGCGCTTCGGCTTCGGTGTAGCCCACCGTGGCTACCTGAGGGTCCGTGAACACGACAGCGGGCATCGCGCCGAGATCGATCTTGGCGTCGCCGCCGGTCATGTTGACAGCCGCTCGGGTCCCCGCCGCGGCCGCGACGTACACGAACTGAGGCTGATCGGTGCAGTCGCCGGCGGCATAGATGTTCGGCGCGCTCGTGCGCATGTGATCGTCGATCAGGATCGCGCCAAGCTTGTCGAGCTTGACGCCGGCAGCTTCCAGATTCATGCCACGCGTGTTGGGCGTCCGCCCCGTGGCGACGAGGAGCTGGTCTGCGCGCAACTCGCCGTGGTTGATCGTCAGCACGAATTCACCATCCACGTGGGCTACTTGGCTGGCCTGCGTCTGTTCCAGCACCTGAATGCCTTCATCACGGAACGCTGCGGTCACGGCGGCGCCGATGGCAGGGTCTTCGCGGAAGAACAGCTTGCTGCGTGCCAGGACCGTGACTTGGCTGCCAAGACGCGCAAAGGCCTGCGCGAGTTCCACCGCCACCACGGAAGAACCGATCACGGCCAGGCGCTTCGGGATCGAATCGCTCGCCAAGGCTTCGGTCGACGTCCAGTACGGCGTGTCCGCCAGGCCAGGGACGGGCGGCACCGCAGCGCTCGCACCGGTGGCCACCAGGCAGCGGTCGAAGGCGACCGCCTGCTCACCACCGTCAAGCAGCGCCAGGGTCAGTGTGCGGTTGTCTTTGAATCGCGCTGTGCCGTGCATCACCGTGATCGCCGGGGTGCCATTGAGGATGTTCTCGTACTTGCCGCGGCGCAACTCGTCCACGCGGGCCTGCTGCTGCCCGAGCAGGCGGTCGCGCCGCACGGTCGGCGCCGTCGCGGACACGCCGGCGTCGAACGGGCTTTCGCGGCGCAGATGCGCGACGTGCGCGGCGCGGATCATGATCTTCGACGGCACACAGCCGACATTGACGCAGGTGCCGCCGATCGTGCCGCGCTCGATCAGCGTGACGCGGGCGCCATTCTCGGCAGCCTTGAGCGCCGCCGCCATGGCGGCACCGCCACTGCCGACGACCGCAACGTGAAGCGGTTGGCCGTCGGCGGCCGGCCGCACAGCCCCGCCGAGCCATTGACGTGCCTTGCCGAGCAGCCCTGACGCTTGCTCGCCCGGCACGTCGGCGTGCTTGGCGCTGTAGCCAGCCGCTGATACTGCGGCCGTCAATGTCGCCGGCGACGTGCCTTCGTCGATCATGAGCTTGGCCAAGCGGTCCGGATACGACACCGAGACCGATCGAACGCCGGGCACATTTTTCAACGCATCGCGGACGTGCTCGGCGCACGATGGACAGGTCATGCCTTCGATTTGCAAGCTGGTCATGCAGTGACTTCTTTCTCTCTTGGGTTCAACGTACCGTGCTTTGCGGCAACTCGCATGAGTCGGGGGCACAGCGGCGGTGCGCCGGTGAGACCAGATCCCAGATCGACACGCCGACCATGATGGCCAGGCCCGTATACAACAGCCGGGCCGTCCACCACTGACCGAAGAACAGGAGCATGGCTGCCAGCACCATGGCCGGTCCCACCATGCCCAGCAGCGTGCGATGCCACTGCCGATGACTGAACCAGCCCAAGCCGTTCGCGACCAGGGCGATCGCCGCGAATAGCGGCAGCAGCTTGGTGATGAACAGACCTTCGTACTCGCTCAGGAAGCCCAGGCCCACCGCCGCCCCGAGGCTCGCGATCGCCGGAAAGCACGCCGCGCAGCCCATCGCGGAGACGACGCTGCCCAGCGCACCAGCCTTGTCGACGATGCGCGTCACCAGTCCCATGATCGGAGGGTCCTACTGCTTGGCGGTCGATGGGTAGCCCGCGTCCGCGGTGGCCTTGGTCAGCGCCTGGACGTTGGTCTTGGCGTCATCGAACGACACGACGGCCTGCTTCTTCTCGAAGCTCACCTCGGTCTTGCTCACGCCCTGGACCTTGCTCAGCGATTGCTTGACGGTCAACGGGCAGGCGGCGCAGGTCATGCCCGGAACCGACAGCGTGACGGTCTGCATAGCAGCCCATGCGGGCGCGGCAAAGGCGGCGATCAGGGCGACCACGGGCAACAGCTTCTTCATGATGGAATCCTTTCAGTAGAACAGGGGCAGTACATAGGGAAACGCGAGTGCGACGATGACGAGCGCGGCGACAATCCAGAACACGACTTGGTAGGCGCGCCGCACCTGCGGCACCGCGCAGACCTCACCGGGCTTGCAGTCCTGCGCCGGCCGAAAGATGCGTCGATAGGCGAAGAACATCGCGACCAGTGCCGCGCCGAGGAACAGCGGGCGATAGGGCTCCAGCGCCGTTAGATTGCCGATCCAGGCGCCGCTCACGCCCAGCGCCACGAGGACCAGGGGGCCGAGACAGCACGTCGAGGCGAGCAGCGCGGCAAGGCCGCCTGCAACGAGGGCGCCACGACCGCTTGTGGGTTCTGACATTACGCTCATCCTTTCAAGTCCTTTGGGAACCGCGTAACCTTACTTCCGTACTTGTGTACGGAGTCAAGCGGTATGGGTATGCAGACTGATAACTTAAGCATTGGCGCCTTCGCCGAGGCTGCCGGCGTCAACGTGGAAACGATCCGGTTCTACCAGCGCAAAGGGCTACTGCCGGAACCGGACAGGCCGTACGGCAGCATCCGGCGCTACGGCGAGGCCGATGTCGCGCGTGTCCGGTTCGTCAAGTCAGCGCAGCGCCTCGGCTTTAGCCTAGACGAGGTTGATGGGCTGTTGACGTTGGACGACGGCGCGCACTGCGACGAGGCGCGCCACCTCGCCGAGCAGAAACTCATCGATGTGCGCTCCAAGTTGGCTGACCTGCTGCGCATCGAGTCGGTTCTGGCCACCTTGGTCGACGACTGCTGCGCGAGCCACGGCAGGGTGTCGTGCCCACTGATTGCAGCGCTTCAGGAACAGCCAACGCTCCCATGACAGCCAAGCCATGGACGCAGATTCAGAACGAAGCTGCGACCCTCGATCTGCCGCAGCCCGAAAAAGCCTCGGGAGGCTGTTCATGGGCACCCAGGGCGGGGTGCGCGCAGATTCCGTGAATCCCCCCGAATCGAGCGTCTGCTTCTATTCGCTGCGTACTTCCGCAGTGGGTCGCTGGCCGGTGCACAGCGACCGACTGCGGATGGCGGCTGAGCCCCACATAGCCGACCCTCGGCGGCCCGTGTCAACAACCCATCGCCGACCGGTCGCACGGCAAGGCCCATCATCGACCGCGCCCGGCAAATTGCAGACCCTCACGAGAGTCCACTGAATTTGCTCGTTCGCGGCGGCCATTCACAGACCCCTTCGTACCCGTGCAATCGCATTGACAGGACTGCACTCACATGCAACGCTTCCCTCGCCATAACGCGAATTGGATCATCATGCATGTCAGGTTGTGGATGGCGGCAATTTGGGACTCGGCGCCGAGCCGCCACATCGCTGTCGCGATGGCACTCGCACTGGGATCGCATGCCTTCGCCGCGGAACTGAAGGTGATTGCGCCCAACGCGGTGAAGGAGACCGTGACCGAGATCGCCAAGCGTTTCGAGCGCGAGTCGGAGCATCGCGTCGTGTTCACCTGGGCAGGGTCGGAGACCATTAGCAAGCGCACGGCTGAGGGCGAAGTGTTCGACGTTGTCATCAACGCCGCCCAGAACATCGACCGGGGTGCGACAGACGGCAAGCTGGTACCTGGCTCGCGCGCCGACTTTGCGAAGTCAGGGATTGGCGTGGCGGTCCGCTCGGGGCTGCCGCGCCCAGACGTGTCGACCGTCGATGGGTTGCGCCAGGCCTTGATCAAGGCGAACTCGATCGCGATTTCGTCCGGCACCAGCGGCCGCTACCTTGAGTCGCTGTTCCGGCGGCTGGGCGTGGCTGAGCAGATCAAGTCGAAAATCGTCCAGCCACCATCAGGCGCGCAGATCGGTGAATTCATTGCCCGGGGCGATGCCGAACTCGGGTTCCAGCAGGTAGCCGAGCTGCTGCATGCAAAAGGTGTGGAATTCCTCGGCGCACTTCCCCCCGGGGTCCAGAGTTACACCGTCTGGTCCGCCGGGCTGCATGGTTCTTCCACACAAGTTGAGGTCGCGCGCTCGTTCATTGCGGCACTGAAGAGCGCGGAGTCGGCTGCGGCGATCAAGACGACCGGTATGGAGCCGATGTAGTTTCGCTGCTGAGGCGCGACTGTAAGTTCGCGGTCAGTCTCGACAGCAGTCCTTCGGTGTGTTCGCATGGCGGCCCAACGTCAGCCGTCAGCGAGTTTGAGGGACAGGCAGCCCCCGGCCATCATCAGGCGGCCACGAGCGGCGGCTGTGATGTGATCCAAACGATTCATCGCACCGGCTGAATCCATCGAGCCTTATGCTGGCGCCCCGATTCGCATTTTTTGGCTGCGCGACCGAATGTCCAGATTCACCCAGACCCAGATCAACACCCTGTACGAAGTGATCGCAGCACGCCGCGACATGCGGCACTTCCGCAGTGACCCGCTCGACGAGGCGCTCATGACGCGCCTGCTCGATGCGGCTCACTGTGCCCCCAGCGTGGGCTACATGCAGCCGTGGCGTTTCATTCGCGTGAGGTCCGTCGAAGTGCGCCGCAAAATGTTGGCGCTCGTCGAAGCAGAACGGGTCGAAACAGCGAACGCGCTCGGCGAACGGCAACATGAGTTTCTCAGGCTCAAGGTCGAGGGGATGCGTGAATGCGCGGAGATTCTCGTCGCCGCACTCTGCGACAAACGCGAGCAGCATGTCTTCGGGCGGCGCACGATGCCTGACATGGATCTCGCTTCGGTCGCCTGCGCGATTCAAAACATATGGCTTGCCGCGCGCGTAGAGGATGTCGGCATGGGCTGGGTCTCGATGTTCGATCCCGAGGCATTGCGGGACTTGCTCCGGATGCCGTCAGGCAGCCGCCCCGTGGCCATCCTCTGCCTGGGGCGAGTCGACGAGTTCTATCCCCGGCCCATGCTGGAGACACAGCAATGGCGGACTCGCGCCGATCTCGCGAGCCTGGTTTTCGATGACTACTGGCGAATGGACGACAACGAACATGTCGACTGAACATTCGCTGTGCGCCGTCCAGCCATTGCGTGTGGGTCGCTCACGCGCAATGGTGGCCGCGGGGCTGTCGCATCCTCTGTGCGGTAGCCAGGGTCGCCTGCGCCTGGGCGAGGTCATCTGGTGCGCCGAGCGGGTGTTGCAGATCGGCGATGCCAAATAGGCGATTCGCCAGTTGCGGCTTGTCCACGCGCAGGGCGAGGCGCCCGGCTGCCAGCACATGGTCTGCCGGCGTGGAGTCGGGCAACAGAGCCATCCCGAACCCACCGGGCGGCCAGCGTCCAGGCAGGCCTTGGCCACCGCAAGGAGCTGCGTGGCATTCCTGGCGAACGCCCCCGGCCTGACCATCAAGGCGCGTCGCTGTTCTGCGGCCTGGATCTTGCCGTCTGCGAGCACGGTCTCGATGGAACGGCGGGCGATGGCAGGCCCGGTCATGGATCCGCCCAGCTCATTTACCCGAGACGCGGGCGGGTGAAGCGAACTCGACACCCCGGCGCAGCAGGTAGATGTCCATGATCCAGCCCTGTTCGGCACGGGCCGCTGCGCGAGCCTCCAGTATGAGCTCGCCGGTGGTGGCCAGCGGCCCTGCCAGGAGCAACTGCTGCGGCATGCCGAGGTAGGCGCCCCAGTAGATGTGCAGGCCCTCGGGCGCAAGCCTCTGGAAGGAACAGGTGCCGTCGAGCATCACCACCACCGTGTCCACGCCTGCCGGCCAGCCGCCATCACGCAACTGGCGTCCGGTGGTGATCAGCACCGGCGCAGCCAGCGTGTTGAGCGGGATGGCGTGTGCGGCGGTCAGCAGTTGCAGGCTGGTCAGGCCGGGGATCACCTCGACGCGCAGCGCCAGTCCATCGGCCCGCAGGCGCTCGGCGATGCGCAGGCTGGAGTCGTAGAGCGACGGATCGCCCCAGACCAGCAGCGCCACGCGTCCGCCTTGTGGCTGGTGTGCGGCGATCAATTGCGCCCAGGTCGCGGCAATCGCGGCGTGCCAGTCGTGGACGCCATCGAGGTAGGTGGCCGCCTCGGCGTCGCGCACGGGCAGGTCGAACTCGACGACCCGAGCCGGCCCGGTGAGGTGAGTCGCACAGACCGTGCGCCGCAGGTCGGCGAGGTCGGCCTTGTTGGCGCCCTTTCGCGGGATCAGGATCAGGTCGCGCGGTTCAGCGCGCCGATGGCCTGCAGCGTCAGATGCTCGGGGTGTCCGGTGCCGATACCAATCAGCAGCAGGTCGATCATCGGCAGGGCATGCATTGGCGACCCGCGCCGAGATCAGGCTGCGCGGTGCAGTCGCGGCGTCACGAGCACCGTGCTCCCCAGCCCGGGGAGCCCGTGCAGCGCCTTGGCCCCGGCCAACGCGGCCAGGTCGATCAGCGGCTCCAGCAGCACGACCGTCATGTAGGCCAGCCCGAAGCTCCCCACGCCTTGCAGAGTCTCTGCACCGAAGCCGCGGCCGAAGATCGTCCAGAAGGCCACCCAGGCGACGATACCGCCCTGGAACACCACCGACATCTTGAGCACATGCGAGTAGCCCAGGTCGACATACGGAATGTTCGCCGGCAGCACCCGCTTGGCCACGGCTTGCATGACGAAGAGCGCGGCCAGCAGCGTGGTCACGTTCATGCCGTATTGCGGCAAGTCCTGCGGCTCGAAGAACAGCCCCTGGACAGCCAGCCCCACCGTCAGGCCGACGGCCGTCGGCGCCGCGCCTAGTAACAGGAACAGTGACGAACCGAGGATCAGATGCACCTCGGACACGCCGACAGGCACGTGCGGGAAGACCTCGAAGAAGACGAATACGAGCGTGGCGGCGATCACGCTGCGCAGCAGGAGCGAGACCGCTCCCTCCTGGCGGATGTGGGCCAGGGACAGCCGGCCCGCGTAGAGCGCGCAGGCAGTGGCTGTTGCGTAGGAGAGCACGGTCTTCGTGCCATCCACGATTCCGGGTTCCATGTGCATGGTGCAGTTTCCTTGGCGTGGGGCACCAGCGTGTGGTGCCGGGTTGGGGATCGGAGGTTGGGTAGTCTTCTGAGCTTGCTGAGAGGGAGGTCATGCAAGGTTGGCCGCGTGGTCAGGCGCGCGGCGAGCCGTCGGACGCTGTGGTCGGCCTGAAGCGCCGTTCGTAGTCGCTTGCGTACAGGCGGCTTTCGGCAAAGCCCTCGGCGGCCAGCGCGGGTCCGACGAGGATCAGTGCCGTGCGCTCCACGCCATTGCCCATTGCGGCCTCGATGGTGGCCAGCGTGCCACGGACGATCTGCTCATCGGGCCAGCTCGCGCGGTAGACCACGGCGACCGGGCACGCGGCACCGTAGGTCGGTGTCAACTCGGCCACCACCTCGGCGAGCCTGTGGATCGACAGGTGCACGGCCAGCGTGGCCCCGGTCGCAGCAAACCGGGCCAGGCTTTCGCCGGGCGGCATCGGCGAGGCGCGCCCCGACGTGCGCGTCAGCACCACCGATTGCGCGAGGCCGGGCAGCGTGAGTTCCGCGCCGAGCGCCGCCGCCGCTGCGGCAAAAGATGGAACGCCGGGAGTGACGGTGTACGGGATGCCGGCCGCACGCAAGCGGCGCAGTTGCTCGCCCATCGCCGACCACACCGAGAGGTCGCCCGAATGCAGTCGTGCCACGTCTTTCCCGGCCGCGTGGGCGGCAGCCATCTCGGCGACGATCATGTCGAGATCGAGCGGCGCGGTGTTGACGATGCGCGCGCCGGGTGGGCAATGGGCGAGGATCTCTTCGGGCACCAGCGAGCCGGCGTACAGGCACACCGGGCAGCGGGCGATCAGGTCGCGCCCGCGCAGGGTCAGCAGGTCGGGCGCGCCGGGGCCGGCGCCGATGAAGTGGATGGTCATGGGCGAGTCCTCGAGTGGGGTGCCAGAGTGGCAATGGCGCAGGTGGCCAGGCGATCGGTCGACACCGAGCGCGGGTGCAATAGCTTCGCGGCCGGCCCGCCATGCTTCAGGGCGACGGCCAGTGCCGCTGCTTCGGCCGTGCTGCCGGTGCCTCGCAGCGCGCGCACGGCGGTGCTGTCGGTCAAGGTGGGGGTGGCTGCAACTTGCGCCGGCGCAACAACGCACAGGGGCAGGCCGAGGTCTGTGGCCAAGGCGCGCAGGCAGGGGGCTTCGGCCTTGTCTTGCGCAGCAGCGAGCAATGTGACGGCGTGCGGTGACGTAGTTGCGGGCTGCGCGAGCTCGAGCGCTTGGGCCAACGCATCCCGCAGTGAGGCCAGCGTCGCGCCCCTTCGAAACCCGAACCCGGCCACCATCATCGCGTCACGCTCCACTGCACGATCGGGTAGGCGGCGCGCCAGCCGCGCCGTGTGCCCAGTGGCGCGGCCTCTGACAGTTCGAAGCGAAGCAGGCTGCCGCCCGCGCTCCCCTGCCATGCGGTCAACAGCGCTTCAGACTCCAGCGTCACCGCATGGACGACCACCCGGCAGCCTGCCGGGAGCGCTTGCCACAGATGCCGCAGGAGTTCATCGCCGAGCCCGCCGCCGATGAATACCGCATCGGGCGCAGGAAGGCCCGCCAAAGCCCCGGGCGCGGTGCCGGTCACCAGCACCAGCCGATCGACGCCCAAGCGGTCGGCGTTGCTACGCAGTCGCGCCGCACGTACCGGGTCGGCCTCGATGGCCACGGCCTCACATCGGGGGTGCGCCAGCAGCCATTCGATACCCACCGACCCCGAACCCGCGCCGATGTCCCACAGCCGCTCGCCGGGGCGCGGTGCCAGGGCGCACAGCGCCAAGGCCCGCACACGTTGCTTGGTGATCTGGCCGTCGTGCGCAAAAACGATATCGGGCAGACCCGCGCTGCGCGGCAAGGCCAGACCCGTTCCGGCGACCTGCAAGGCGACGGCCACCGGGTGGCGCACATCGGTCAGGTCGAAGGTGGAGGCGACCGCGTCGCGCCGGCGCTCGTGCGGTCCGCCCAGTGCTTCGAGCACGCTCATCCCGCTGGCACCGAAATCGGCGTCCACGAGGTAGCGTGCCAGCTCGGCCACCGCCGCGCCGTCACGCAGCAGCACCAGCAGTCGCGCGTCCTTGCACAGATGCGGGCGCAGGCGCGCCAGCGGCGCGGCGTGCAGGCCGAGGCAGGTGACGTGTTCCAGCGCCCAGCCCAAGCGCGCGGCGGCCAGGCCGAAGGTTGATGGCGCGGGCAGCGCGTGCCACTCGTGCGCGGCGAGGTGGCGCGTCACCGAGGTGCCGGCGCCATACCAGAACGGATCGCCGGAGGCCAGCATCGCCATGCGGCGCCCGCGCTGTGCCAGTAGCATCGGGATGCCATCGGCGAATGGCACGGGCCATTCGAGTCGCTCGGCGCGGAGGTTTGGCAACAGCGCCAGATGGCGGGCGCTGCCTGCGACCACCTCGGCCGCGTCGAGCGCAGCGCGGCTGGCGGGCGGCAGGCCGTGCGGGCCGTCTTCGCCCAGCCCGATGATCGTCAACCAAGGTGCCTGACCATTGAACTCAGCCATGCGCAACATCCTTGTCCTCGGCGGCACGCTGGAAGCCAGCGCGCTCGCGCTGGCCTTGGCCGAACGTGGCGAACGCGCTGTGTTGTCGTATGCCGGCCGGGTGGCCCAGCCCAGGGCGCAACCCATCGCCGTGCGCGTGGGCGGCTTCGGCGGCGTGCCCGGGCTGGTGCGGTATCTGCGCGACCAGGGTGTGACGCACCTCGTCGATGCCACCCATCCGTTTGCCGCGCAGATGAGCGGCAACGCCATCGCGGCCTGCGCGCAGACCGGCGTGCCGCTGCTGGCGCTGACGCGCGCCGCCTGGCAGCCCGGCCTGGGCGACCGGTGGCAGTCGGTGGCCGATCTCCCGGCTGCCGTCGCTGCGCTGGGCGGGCCGCCGCGGCGCGTCATGCTGGCCCTGGGGCGAATGCATCTGGCAGCGTTCGCGGCACAGCCCCAGCATCACTACGTCCTGCGGCTGGTCGATGTACCCGACAGCCCGCCGCCGTTGCCGCAGCACACGACCATCGTTTCGCGCGGTCCCTTCGACGTGGCGAGCGACACCGCGTTGATGCGCGAGCATCGGGTTGACATCGTGGTCTGCAAGAACGCCGGCGGCACGGGCGCGCAGGCCAAGCTGCACGCCGCGCGCGGCCTCGGCTTGCCGGTCTTGATGATGGCGCGGCCGCTGATCCCCGCCCGGCACGAGGTGACCCGCATGGACCAGGTGCTGCAGTGGCTGGGTCATGCGCCGCGTCCTCCGTCGGATCATGCGGACACCTCGGGCGGTGCAGAGCGCGGCGTGTAGATCCACGGCACGCCGCCGTCTCGCGCGATCACCCGCGTCAGGCTGGAGCCGACGATGACGATGGTGCGCATGTCGGCCATCTCGGGCTGCGCGTCGCTCAGCGCAACGACACGGATGGTCTCGTCGGGGGTGGACACGGCGCGGGCGAAGATCACCGGGCGGGTGGGGCTTCCTGCAGCGCCGCATTCCTCGCGCAGCACGGCCAGGGCGCGGGTGAAGCCCTGCGGGCGCGACACCGAGCGCGGGTTGTAGAAGGCCATCGCGAAGTCGGCCTGCACCGCCAGCCGCAGGCGGCGTTCCACCAGCGCCCAGGGCTTCAGGTTGTCCGACAGGTTGATGGCGCAGAAGTCGTGGCCCAGCGGCGCCCCCGCGCGCGCTGCGGCGGCCAGCATCGCGGTGATGCCGGGCAGCACGCGCACGTCCAGCGCGCGCCACGCGGCGGGGCCGGTCTCCACCGCCTCGAACACGGCCGAGGCCATCGCGAACACGCCGGGGTCGCCGGACGACACCACCACCACACGCCGACCCTCGCCGACCATGCGCAGCGCGTGGGCGGCGCGGTCCAGCTCGACCCGGTTGTCGCTGGCGTGCAGCGTGAGCCCGGTGCGTGGCGCCACCCGGGCCACATAGGCAGGTAGCCCACCACGTCGGTGGCCGCTGCCAACGCCGCCGTCACCTCCGGTGTCACCCAGTCCTCGGCGCCGGGGCCGAGCCCGGCGACGACGAGCCAACCCTTGACGCTCCCGTCCATGGTGGATTGGCTCAAGTTCCGCTCCCTGGCAAACACTGCACTTGCAGTTCATCGCCGGGCGCTGCGGCGGTGGCGCTGCGGTCCCGATCCCGGCAAGCCGCCAACACGTTGCCGACGATCAGGATCGCCGGGCTTTGCATGCTGCTGGCGGCGGCATCCTCGACCAGACGCCCCAACGTGCTGAGCAGGCGCCGTTCCTGGCCGGTGCTGGCGTTCTGCACCAGCGCGGCGGGGGTGCCCGCGCTCAGCGTGGTGGCCAGGCCGGCCTGGACAACGGCCAGGCGCTGCATGGCCATGTAGACCACCAGGGTCAGCCCCTGTGCCGCCGCCGCGCCCAGGGTGGGCCAGTGCAGCTCGGCATTCGCTTCGCCGGCATGGCCCGTCACCAGCAGCACGCCATGGGCATGGTCGCGGTGTGTCCAGGGCACGCCCAGCGCGGTGGCGGCAGCCAGGCCCGAAGAGATGCCGTTGACCACCTGCACCGGTATTCCGGCGGCGCGCAGGTGCTCGGCCTCCTCGCCGCCGCGACCGAAGACGAGCGGGTCTCCACCTTTCAGTCGGACCACGGTTTCGCCGCGCTGCGCTTCGGCGACCATGAGCTTGTGGATGAAGGCCTGCGCGGTACTCTTGCATCCGCCTCGTTTGCCCACGTGCACGATACGCGCGCTGCGCCGCGCATAGCGCAGCACTCCGGCCCCCACCAGGTCGTCGACGAGCAGCACGGTGGCGCAGCGGATGGCCTTGATGGCCCGCACGGTCAGCAAGTCCGGGTCGCCCGGGCCGGCACCGACCAGGCTGACGCTGCCGGGCGCGGCGACGCTGCTCATGGACGCCGCCCCCGCCCATGCACCAGCACGATCGAAAAATACGGCGTGACGCGGCCTTCGACCTGTGCCAGACGCACAACCTTCTGGCCCGGCATGGTGGCGAACTCGACCAGCCAGGCCTCGTCCAGACGGCCGGCGGTGGCCAGGGCTCGCCGCACCTTGTCGATGTGGCGGCCGATCTTCATCACCACCAGCGCTTCGCTGTCGGCCATGTGGCGTGCGAGCCTGGCTTCGGGCAGGGTGCCCATCAGCACGGTCAGCACGTCGTCGCCCCAGGTGATGGGCTGGCCCGTGACCGTCCACGCGCCCGACATGCCCGTGATGGCCGGCACCACCTGCACGGGGTGCGTCTCGACCAGCCGGGTGTAGAGGTGCATGAAGGAGCCATAGAAGAACGGGTCGCCCTCGCACAGCACCACCACGTCGTGGCCGGCGTCCGACAGCGCGCGCAGGTGCGCTGCGCACTCGACATAGAAGGCCGAGAGAGCATGGTTGTAAGCCGGGTCTTCCACCGGGATTTCGGTGGTGACGGGGTACTCCATCGCATGTTCCACCACGCCTTCGGGCAACAGCCCGTCGACGATGCGCCGCGCCTGTCCGGGCCGTCCGGCTTTGCGGAAATACGCGACGTGGGTGGCGCTGCGCAGCAAGCGGTGGGCGCGCACGGTCATCAGGTCCGGGTCGCCCGGGCCCAGGCCCAGGCCGTAGAGCGTGCCGAGTGAAGTCATTCCGAACGGCTCCCCAGCGCGTTGATCGCCGCCACCGTGATAGCGCTGCCGCCCAGCCGCCCGGCCACCGTGCAGCAAGGCGCGGGCTGCTCGGCCCACAGCGCCTCTTTCGATTCCGCCGCGCCGACGAAGCCGACCGGGCAGCCGACGATGGCCGCAGGCCGCGGGCAGGTCGGGTCTTGCAGCATGTTGAGCAGATGGAACAAGGCGGTCGGCGCATTGCCGATGGCCACCACGGCGCTTGCAGGTGCGGCCGCCAGAGTTCCAGCGCGGCGGCGGAACGGGTGGTCGACATCGCCTTGGCCAGCTCGGGCACGGTCGGGTCGTGCAGGGTACATAGCACGTCGTTGCCACACGGCAGGCGCGAACGGGTCACCCCCTGGCTGACCATGCGCGCATCACACAGGATGGGCGCACCGGCCGCCAGGGCCGCCCGTGCCGCACGCACGAAGCCGGACGAGAAACGGAGGTGCGCTTCGAGCCCGATCAGGCCGGCGGCGTGGATCATGCGCACCGCCACCGGCTCGTCGTCGGCATCGAAGCGTGCGAGGTCGGCCTCGGCGCGGATCATCGCGAAGGAGCGTTGGTAGATGGCCGCGCCATCGGTTTCATAAACATGCATCAAAGGGCTCCGATGAATGAGCGCAGGGCCTCGGGGGACAGCCCTGTCTGCGATGGTGTGTCCCAGGCGCAGCCGTCGCGCACCAGATCGAATTTGCCGTTGCGGCCCACCAGGGTGATGTCGGCGGCGCGAGCGCGGGCGCAGCCTTTGGTGCAGCCGGACACATGCAGGCTGCGACGTGCGCCGGGGGCCACCGTCTCGAGAGCAGGCGCGAGTGCACGGGCCATTGCGCGGGTCTCCACCGTGGCCGAGGTACATGACGGTGCGCCGGGACAGGCGTCAATGCGCAACATGGGGTCGTCGGCCGCCGTGAGGAACTCGGTCGAATCGCGCCGCCCGCCAGCTTCCAGAATCAGTGCGCGGTGCGGCGTCAAGCGCAGCGCCGCTGCGCCGCTGTCGCGCAGCAGGCGAGCGAGCGCGGCTGCCTCGATCTGGCCGAATGCCACGCCGTAGACCGGCCCGAGCGCCGACATGCCGGGACGAGGCAATGCGGCTGACGGTGCCGGGGGTTCGAGCGGCTTCAGGTCGCGGGGAAGTGGGTGGGTGACCAGGTGGCGACTCATGCGCCTTGATGCAGGTTCAACCGATCCCGCCGTCGCCGCAAACCAGGCGGCCAGGGCGAGCGCCGTATCCACTGCACCAGCCGCGTGACCGGGTGGCCGGCCGCAGCACCATCGGCGCGCACGATCAGCCCGCCCGAGCGGCCGCGTTCGATGCGCACGTCGGCCGAGGCTTCAGCCAACACCGGGGCCGGCCCCGCATCCACCGCGAAACCGAACTTGGGCGGCAAGGCGGGCAGCTCGCCAAGGCGCGCCGCCAGCTCGGAGGCGATGCGCTCGGTGTCATCGCCCGCCTGCCAGCAGGGCGCCACGAGGATGGCGGGCCAGGCTTCCCGCGCCGCGTCGGCATCGAGCAGGCCCAGGCCGCAGAGTGCCTCAATCACCGCGTCATGGTGGCGTGGTGTCACACCGCGCAGCTGCAGGTTGGCTCGGTTGGTCAGGTCGATGAGCCCCGAACCCAAGCCTTGCGCCGCCTCGCAAAGCCCCATGGCTTGCGCGACCGTCAAGCGCGCCAGGCGTGGGCGCACGCGCACGAGCAGGCCATCGCCCGAGGCCATGGCGCGATGGGCGCCGGGGCACCAACCCTTGGCGGTCGGGCGCAAGCCGAGCGGGCCTGCGGGCGGGCCAGCAGCGTTTGGCAGGGCCAGGAGGGCCAGGCGGGTCATGCGCGCAAGCACCGGTTCAGCACGCCGGGCTCGAAGTGCCGGTCCACGAGATCGGCAAGTCCGTCCAGGCTGGCATCGAGGGTGGCCACCTCGGCGCCAAACAGCGCGCGCATCACGGCCGCCGATTCGAACAGGCCGTGGGCATAGGCGCCCAGCACCGGGCCGCGTTGCCAGCCGATCACGGTGCCGTGGCCATCGCGCAGCGCGGTGGCGAGCGCCGCGCCGGGCAGCGCATCAACGGGCTCGGTGATGCCGGTCCTGATCTCGTAGGCGGGGGTATCGATGCCGGCCAGCGCCTGCCAAGGTGGCTGCAAATCGTCGAAGCGTGCCTGCACGGCCAGCACGCGCTTGGGCGCGGCATAGCGTGTGCTCAGCGGCAGCAGGCCGAGGCCGGGCACGCTGCCCGGCGTCCCGTCCAGGCCTTGCGGATCGTTCAGCCAGGTGCCCAGCATCTGCAAGCCGCCGCAGACGCCCAGCACCCGTTTGCCCTGGGCCGCGTGACGGGCGATGGCGGCGTCCAGCCCACGCTCGCGCAGCCAGTGCAGGTCGCCGCTGACTTGCTTGGAGCCGGGAAGAATGATCCAGTCCGCCGCCTCCAGCTCGGCCGCGTGGCGCGCCCAGGTCAACCGCAGGCCGGGCACCTGGCGCAGCGGCTGGAACTCGTCGAGGTTGCTGATGCGTGGGTAGGCGACCACCGCCACGCGCTGGTGCGGCGCTTCGCCGTCGCCGATGGCGGCGGCGTCGAACACGCCGTCTTCGTCAGGCAGGCCATGGTCGCGCTGCATCGGCAGCACGCCGACGATGGGCACGTCCGTCAGCTGTCGCAAGCGGTCAGGCCCGGGCGCCAGCAAAGCCGCGTCACCGCGGAACTTGTTGAGCACGAAGCCGGCGAGCGTCGGCTTCAGGTCATCGGGCAGCAGCGCCCAGGTGCCGTAGAGGTGGGCGAAGGCGCCGCCGCGGTCGATGTCGGTGACAACCAGGCTCTTGAACTCGCCCGCCGCCTGCGCCCAGCGTGCAGTGCCGAGGTTCACATAGTCGTGCGCGGCGAGGTTGATCTCGGCCGGCGAGCCCGCACCCTCGATCACCAGCAGTTCGTGCTGGGCGTGCAGGCGCACGAAGCTTTCGTGCGCCGCGGTCGCCAGGTGGGCGCTGCGCTCGCGCCAGGGCAGGCGCGACAAGTCATCCGCCACGTGACCCTGCAACACCACCTGGCTGGAGGTGTCGCGCTCGGGCTTGAGCAGCACCGGGTTCATGTCCACCGTCGGCGGCACGCGCGCGGCCAGGGCCTGGAAATACTGCGCCGCGCCGATTTCGCCGAAGCCGCCGTCCGGCCCGGGCACCACCCGTGCGTTGTTGCTCATGTTTTGCGCCTTGAACGGCGCCACGTCGATGCCCCGCTGCGCAGCCCAGCGGCACAGCGCGGTGGCCAACAGGCTCTTGCCTGCACCGCTGCTGCTGCCCCAGACCATCAGGCTGCGCGTCATGCAATGCCCCCGCGGAACTGGCGCCTGGCGGCAACGCGACCATTGTCGGCAGCGTCCAGCACTCGCCATGGCGCGGCACGACGGGCCACTGGTCGGCCCGGACGGGCAACGGCTGCGCGCAGGCCAGCCATCGCCGTGCCAGCATCCAACCGGCGTGCGCCACGATGACCACGGGTGCTGCGGGCGCTTGCCAGGCCGCCACGCGCGCAAACAGCTCGTGAAGGGTTTCACCGCCGCCGGGGCGGTGGTGTAGGAACTCTGCACACCAGGCATCGACCTCTTTCCTTGGGATCTGCGACCAGGGCAGGCCGTCCCAGCGGCCGAAGTCCATTTCGAGCAACGCGGGCAGCCGCTCGTGCCGCCAGCCCCAGCGCTGCAGCCATTGCCCGACGGCTGCGCAGCGGAGCAGCGGCGAGGTCAGCACCCGTCGCGGCAGGCCGCGTAGGCGTGCGGCGCGGCGGATGCGGTGCGCCAACCGCTTGGCACGCCGCCGGTCGATGCCGATGTCGGTGCGGCCGATACAGCGGCCCGCCGCTTCCTGTGCTCGCGGGTGTCGCCAGACCCACAACTGTCCGCCAGGCTCAAGCACGGGACCCCCGGTGAACGGCAACCAGGCGAGCCAGGTCAACAGGCCGACCAATTCGACGATCTGCTGCGTGGCGCCCAGCGTGTCGCCGGTGAAACCGCCCAGCCGGTGGTGCAGCCAGCGCGCGCAACACAGCGTGGCCGATGCGCATGCCGCCAGGGCAGACAGGGCCACCCAAAGCGCAGCCGTCCAGGAAGAAGCCTCGGTCCAGACCGTGACCCACACGGCTGCACCGCTGGCGACCCCGACCCAGACCAGCGCGAAGCCCAAGCCGCGGCCGCTCGCCCGCGTGGCCAATGGCTTGGCCTTCGCGTGCTCGGCATCGCCGGCATAGGGCAGACGCCACACCAGCCACACCGGGGCGGCGCGCGACACCGCGTGCGACCAGATCAAGGCCATGGCTGCCCATGCCAGGCCATCGGTCTGCGCGGCGCTCGCCAGGCCCGCCACCGCCGTCACCTTCAGCACCAGGGCCAGCACCAGCGCCACCGCACCGTAGCTGCCGATGCGCGAGTCCTTCATGATGGCAAGCGCGCGTTCGCGGCTCACCGCGCCACCCAGCGCATCGCAGGTGTCGGCCAGGCCGTCTTCGTGGAAAGCGCCGGTCAGCCATACCGTTGCCACCAGGCTGACGGTGGAGGCCACCAGTGGAGGCCACAGCAGCAGCGCGAACCAGAATATCGCCGCTGCCCAGGCCCCGACGCAGGCTCCGACCAGCGGAAAGTGGCGCAGGCAGGCCTGCAGCCAGGCGGGCTCGAAGCCCAGGCGGCGCGGCACCGGCACGCGCGTCAGGAACTGCAGCGCGATGAAGAACAGACGCAGCTCTTGTGTCATCGCGACGGGTCGGCGCCGGGTTCGGGATCGGACTGACGGCTCACGCCGGCCGACTCGAAGCTGGCCATCTCGCCCAGCAGCCGGCAAGCTGAATCGAGCAGCGGCCAGGCCAGCGCAGCGCCCGAACCCTCGCCCAGCCGCAGGCCCAGGGTCAACAGCGGTTGCGCCTCCAGGGCGCGAAGCATCAGCGCAT
This sequence comes from Methylibium sp. T29, assembly GCF_000576205.1. NCBI lineage: Bacteria > Pseudomonadati > Pseudomonadota > Betaproteobacteria > Burkholderiales > Sphaerotilaceae > Methylibium > Methylibium sp. T29. The sequence continues at coordinate 20,848 of NZ_AZND01000014.1, forward strand.
GGCCGGCTTCGTCGGAGCAATGGGCGAAGACGCAGCGCGACAGCACCGTGGGCTGCAGGCGAGCCGCGATGAGAACGGCGCTGCTGGCGATGAATCCGTCGACGACGATCACCCGGCGCTCGAGCGCTGCCTGCAGCACCGCGCCGGACATCATCGCGATCTCGAAGCCGCCGAAGGCCGCCAGTGCGGCGAGCGGTGCGGTCGCTTGGGCGTGACGCGCCAACACGTCGCGCAGCACGCGCACCTTGCGCGCCAGGCCGGCATCGTCCAGCCCCGTGCCGCGGCCGACACACAGCTCGATGGACTGATCCGTTAGGCGCGCCAGCAGCAGCGCCGCGGCCGAAGTGTTGCCGATGCCCATCTCGCCAATGAGCAGCGCGTTGCCAGGCAGGGCCTGCACCACCTCGCGGCCGGCGGTGATGGCCGCAGCGCATTGCGCTTCGCTCATCGCCGGGCCGGCCAGCGCATCGGCGGTGCCGGGACCGATCTTGCGTTGCACCAGGCCGGGCCGGGGCGCGAAGTCGTGGCGCACGCCAGCGTCCACCACCGTCAGGGCCAGGCCATGCTGGCGTGCCAGCACGCTGACCGCCGCGCCACCGGCGAGGAAGTTCTCCACCATCTGCCAGGTCACGTCGCTCGGATAGGCCGAGACGCCTTGCGCTGCCAAGCCGTGGTCGGCCGCAAAGACCACGAGTTGGGGCTGATCCAGGCGTGGGCTGCTGGTACCAAGGATGCAGCCGATCTGGACGGCTAGCGTTTCGAGCCGGCCCAGGGAGCCCAGCGGTTTGGTCTTGCCATCGACACGGGCCTGCAGCGCGCTGCGCAGCGTTGCGTCGTCCAATTCAGGGATGTTGGGGATCATGGGTGCGCCGTTTCGACGGAAGTGGAGACAGGGTGGTGATCGGTGGCCAGCAGCCGCAAGGCGCTGTGCAGCGCTTCGAGCGCCTCCGGCGGCTGCGCCGAAACGCGCATCCAACCCGGCAGGCCAAACGAGGTGGTGTCCCGCACGGCCAGGCCGTGGCGCCGCAGGGCCGCGGGCTGAATCGCGGCCGGCCGGTGCGCGCAAAGAAACGGTGTCACGCTGGGCGCAGGTTGCAGGCCCAGGTCTGCCAGCCCGGCGCGCAGTGAGTCTGTCCAGGTGCGCAGTGTGATGCGCGCATCGGCCAGCCAGGCTTGGGTGGCCGGTTCGGTCCAGCATTCGAGCAAGCCGACGGCGTGGGCACCCAGCGGCCAGGAGGGTTCGGCGGCGTGCAGCGTATCGCACCAGGTTTGCAGTGGCCATGCTGCACCCGCCGGTGCGATGGCATAGGCACCGCGGACGCCCGGCAGGCCCAACGCCTTGTTCGGGCTGTAGAGCCGGAACACGGCATCCTCGGCGTCGCTAGCCCAGCGCGGCGCGCCACTGAGCCGGAGCGGCGCATACGCCGCGTCCAGCACCGTGGGCGTGGCCCCCGGGTCGTGCGGCGGCGCGGCGTCCTGGCCCAGCGGGCTGCCGGGATCGGCGCACCAGCGCAGCGTGGCGGTGGCGTCTTCGGTGCGCACCACGGCGCGGCCGCAGGCCTGTGCCGCCACCGCGTAGTCGCCATAGGCCAGCGCTGGCACGGCAACCGGCCCGGGTGCGAGCCGCTGGCCTACGGCCGTGATGCGCTGGATGAACTCGCTCGCGCTGGCCGCGAGCAGGATGCGTCGCTCGTCGACGCCATGCCACACCGCCAAGCGCTGGCGCAGCGCGTGGTAGCCGGGGTCGGGGTAGCGGGTGGCGTCAGCTCGGGCCAGCGCCTGCACGGCCTGCGGGCAGGGGCCTGCGGCGTTGACGTTGGTGGAGAAATCCCAGCGGACGGGGCCCTGGGCGTCGGGGCCGCCGTGCGGGCGGGCGATGGTGGCCGCCCTCACATCGATCTCCCTGCACAAGCCAGGACCGCTGCCGCCATCGCCAGCCATGCGGCCCGCGAGGCGATGCGCAGCGCTTTGGCCGTGTCGGCAGCCGACGGTGACGGCGACTGCCCGTTCAGTGCATAAACCCCTGGCTTGCGCAAACGCACACCCAGGCGCAGCGCCATCGCGCCCATCGGCCAGCCGCCATTCGGCGACGGCGTGCGCGCGGCTTCGATGCGCAACAGGGGCCAGTCCTGCAAGGCAGGCCACAGCAGCAGCGCGGTCAAGCGCGCCGGCAGCCAAGACAGCAGGTCGTCGGCCCGCGCCGCGAACTTGCCCGCCCATTCGTAGCGATCTCGGTAGCCCCACATCGCATCGGCGGTGTTGGCAAAGCGGTAGACCACCGCGCCGGGCAGGCCCGCGACCGCGAACCAGAACAGCGGTGCCACCACCGAATCGTTCAGATTCTCGGCCAGGGTCTCAATGGCCGTCTCGCGGATCTCGGCTTGGTTCATCGCGCTCACGTTGCGGCTGGCCAAGCGCGACACCCGTTCGCGGCCCGCTTCCAGCGACTGCGCCAGCGCGTGCTCGACCGCCTGAACCTCGTCGCGCAGCATGCGCCATGCGAAGCAGGGTTTGAGCGCCAGTGCGAGCAGCAAGGCGCCGGCTGCCCACGGCAAGGCGGGGACCGCGCTTTCGGCGCCGTGGGCCATGACAGCCAGCGCGGCGGCGATGACTCCCCATGCCAGCGCGCCGCCGATGAACGCCGGCACGCGGCGCCAAGCGCACAGCCGCTGACCGAGCGGCCCGAGCAGCCGGCCCAGCCAGGCAACAGGATGCAGGGCGTTGGGCGGTTCACCGACGGCCGCGTCCAGCGTCCAGGCGACCAGCAATGCGGCGGGCATCGTGCAGTCCACCGGGTTCAGGCCATCACTGCCGGCAGGCATGGCGGCAGCTTGGCAAGGATGCCGCTGCGAAGGCGTTCCGGGCGCTCGTTGCGGGGCAGCGCGCCGTCGGCGCTGTGCGCGTGCAGGCGCGCACAGGCCAGCACCTGCGCGGCAGTTTCTGCATCGGCGGCCAGATCGCCGAAGTAGTACGTGGGCTTGCCTGGGGCTTGCAGCGCAACCGTGCAGGATCGGGCGCAGCCGCTCATGCAGGCGATGCCGCGCACGTGCAGGCCGGCAGCCCGGCCTTCGGTTTGCAGGGCCTGGACGGCCTCGAGCAAGGCCTGGCCGGAGGGCGGCAGCTCGCGCGATGCGCCTGCGGGCCGACAGGTGGTGCAGACGATGATTTCGGTGACGGGTGCGGTGGGCATGGGGTACGGTGCTTCAGGGCTCAAGAGGGCTCTTCAGGGTTCCATTCAGGGCTCATTCAGGCCGGCTTGCCCGGCGGTGTTCCGCACCCCAGCGCATCGCCCAGGCGGCGCAGCGGCCGATGGCGCGCGCCGGTTCGTCGAAGTCGACGATGACGATGCGTTGCGCGGCCTGGGGTGCGGCCGGTTGTTCCAACGTGCGGCCATCGGTCAACAGCCACAGCCACGATTCGGCTGGGCCGTTGCGGCGCGCGGCGCGGCGCAGCACCTGCTCGGCCTGAGCCAATGCATGCGTCAGCGGTGTGCCACCACCGCCGCCCAGAGGCCGCACCTGCGCACCGCCGGCGGCACGCGCCCGGCCGGGTGGCAGCCGCAGTTCCACGCCCTGGCCCCCGAAGCACAGCAGTGCCACGTCGTCGCCGGCGCGCGCCGCCTGCTCGATCAGCCACGTGGCATGCCCCTTGGCCAGCGCCAGCCGCCCGCGCTGGCGCATCGAGCCCGAGGTGTCGAGCACGATGAGGTGCAAGCGGGCCGGTTGCGCGACCCGCAGCGTGTGGCGCAGGTGCGCCCGTTGCAGCGGCTGCGGGCCCTTGGCGAGCAAGCTGGGTAGCCAGGCGATCGCGGCACATGTTTGCCTCGCGACGTGGCGCGTTGGGGCTGCCGGCCGCAGATGAGGAGGCGGGGCGGGCCACCGCAGACCGCCTTGCCCTGGGCGCGGGTGGCGGCTGCGGTGGCTCAGGCTTTTTTTTCATGCCAGCCTCCCAGAGACAGCACGCGCGTGGTGGCTTCGGGGCGCGGCGGCAGCGCGCCCCAATCTCCCTCCGGTGCCGGGTTGGCCGGTGGGTCGCGATGTAGGCGGTCGGCACGCTGATTCGCTGCCATCGGTGGCGCTGGATGCCGGTCCGCTTGCGGCTTCGGCGCAGAGGCGCCCGTGCCCTCCGTCCGGCGGTGCGCCAGAGCCAGTTCCGCCACCGCATCCACATCGGCCGGCGTCACCTCGGTGCGGCCCTCGAAGGCCGCCAGCGCACGCGCCGCGCGCAGCATCACCAGATCGGCCCGCATGCCGTCCACGCCCGCGGCCAGCGCGCAGCTTGCGGCACGGTGCAGCACCGCATCGGGCCAGGTCAAACGCGGCAGCGCCGCACGCGCGGCGGAAATGGCATCGGCCAGACGGGCTTGCTCGCCAGCATGCTGTTCCGCCGCCGCGAGCGGGTGCTCATCGAAGCCCAGGCGGGCACGCAGAATCGCCGTGCGCTGCTCGGCGTTGGCCGGGTTGACCAGCGCCACCGACAGGCCGAAGCGGTCCAGCAGCTGCGGGCGCAGGTCGCCTTCTTCAGGGTTCATCGTGCCCACCAGCACGAAGCGTGCGGCATGCTGCTGCGAGATGCCGTCGCGCTCGACGGTGTTGACGCCGCTGGCGGCCACGTCGAGCAGCGCATCGACCAGCGCATCGGGCAGCAAGTTGACTTCATCGACATACAGCACGCCGTGGTGGGCGCGCGCCAGCAGGCCGGGTGCGAGGCGCAGCCGGCCGTCGCGCAGCACGTCTTCCACGTTCAGCGTGCCCACCAGTTGCTCCACGCTTGCAGCCAGCGGCAGCGTGATGAAGGGTGCGGGAAGTGACGGGGACACCGACGGCAGCAGCGCTGCCAGCGCCCGTGCGGCAGTGGACTTGGCGGTGCCGCGCGGGCCGCTGATAAGCACGCCGGCGATGCCCGGGTCGATGGCCGCGAGCAGCAGCGCTCGTTGCAGCTCAGGCTGACCAATCAGCGCGCTGAAGGGGAAGGCCGCTTGGGTGGCGGCCTCGATGGTCACGGTGGATGTGCCGGACATGGATGCAGCAGTCGATGCGGGTGTCATGCCGGGAGTCATCAGAGAGGCCCTTCGCCGTGTTCTTCGAGCCGGCGTTCCAGCGCCAGCAGGTGGTGTTCGATGCGCTCGCGATGATCGCCAGGCGCTTGCCACAGCCCGCGCTGCATCGCATCCAGCAGCCTCTCGCCGATGCCGCGCAGCGCCAGTGGGTTGTGCTGCTGTAGGAACTCGCGCGTAGCGTCGTCGTGCAGGTAGGCGTCGGCCACCAGCGCGTACTGGTGGTCGCCCACCACGCCGGTGGTGGCGCCGTAGGCGAACAGGTTGTCCACCGTGGTGGCGATCTCGGACGCGCCCTTGTAGCCGTGACGGCGCACGCCATCTAGCCACTTGGGGTTGACGGCGCGCGCGCGCACCACACGCGCGACCTCCTCGCGCAGCGTGCGGATGCGCGGCGACCCCGGCACGCTGAAATCGCCGTGGTACAGCGCCGCCGGAGCGCCAGCCAAGTGCTGCACTGCCGCTGCCATGCCGCCCTGGAACTGGGCGTGGTCGGCAGCGTCGAGCACGTCGTGCTCGCGGTTGTCCTGGTTGTGCAGCACCGCGTCGAGCCGTGCCAGCCGCTGCTCGAAGGGCTGACGCGCGGCAGCGCCGTGCCCGCCCTGCCCGTAGGCGAAGGCACCGGCCTGCAGGTAGGCCTGAGCGATGTCGGTGCCGTCTTGCCACCGCCCGCTGTTCAAGACCTCCTGCACGCCCACGCCGTAGCCGCCCGGGCGTGGGCCGAAGACGCGCCAGGTGGCCTGGCGTTGCGCGTCGTCCTCGCTCCGGCCGGCAGCCCGCGCCTCGGCGGCTTCGCGCTGCACGCGGGCGCGGATCGGGTTCACGTCGTCAGGCTCGTCGGCCTCGCTGATGGCGGCCACGGCGCGCACGGCGGTGTCGAACAAGTCGATCACGTTCGGGAAGGCGTCGCGGAAAAAACCCGACACGCGCAAGGTCACGTCCACCCGGGGCCGGTTGCGGATAGCCATCGGCAGCACCTCGATGTCGATCACCCGCGCACTGCCGTCGGCCCACTTCGGCCGCACGCCGAGCAGCGCGAACGCCTGCGCCACGTCTTCACCCCCGGTACGCATGGTGCTCGTGCCCCAGACCGACAAGCCCACCGCGCCAGGCATCTCGCCATGGTCCTGCAGGTGGCGTTCGATCACCCGTTCGGCGGCGGCCGCGCCCATTGCGTAGGCAGTAGGGGTGGGCACGGCGCGGGTGTCCACCGAGTAGAAATTGCGCCCGGTGGGCAGCACGTCGGGCCGGCCGCGCGACGGCGCGCCGCTGGGGCCGGGTGGCACGAAACGGCCGGCCAGGCCGCGCAGCAGTTGCGCCATCTCCTGCGGGCCGCAGGCGTCGAGCCGTGGGCGTAGCACCTCGCGCAGCCGTTGCAGTACCGGCGCGGTGTGGGGCCAACCCGTGTCGTCGAATGCCTCGGGCACAGCGCCGGCGCTCGCTTGATCCGCCAATACGTGATCTGCCACCACGTGCTCCGCCACCATGCCCGCGGCCAGCAATTCCAGCCGCTCACGTGTGTGGCCGGCGTGGCGCCACGCCTCGGGGCTGAGCTCCTGCAGAAGGTGCGGACGCGGGCCGCTCCACGGCGCGGCCCAGTCGGGGCTGAGTGCGTTGAAGCCGTCCACGCCCTCGATCTGCAGGTCTTGCGCCAGCGCCACCAGCAGGCTCTGCTGGCCTGCCGCTTTGCCTCCGGAAAACGCGCCAGCGCGATCAGCGTGTCGACGCGCTGGCGTCCCTGCGGCGAGCTGCCGAGGGTGTGCAACCCGTCGCGGATCTGTGATTCCTTGATCTCGCACAGGTAGGCGTCCAGGCGCTCGAGCAAGCCTTCACGCGCTGTGTCATCGGCGGGCCGCGTGACACCCAGTTCTTCGTGCAGGCCTTCGCGCAGAACCCGGTCGAGCATGTCTTCACGCAGCCGCCGTGCGCGCCGCGGGTCGAGCGACAGGGCCTCGTAATACTCGTCCATCTGCCGCTCGAGCTGTTGCAGCGGGCCGTAGGTTTCGGCGCGCGTCATCGCCGGCATCAGGTGGTCGATGATGACGGCCTGGGTGCGCCGCTTGGCCTGGCTGCCTTCGCCGGGGTCGTTGACGATGAAGGGGTAGAGGTGCGGCAGCGGGCCGAGGATGGCATCAGGCCAGCAGGCCGCACTCAGTGCAACGCTCTTGCCCGGCAGCCATTCGAGGTTGCCATGCGTGCCCACGTGAACCACCGCATCCACCTGGAAGGCGCGGCGCAGCCAGAAGTAGAAGGCCAGGTAGTGGTGCGGCGGCACCAGATCGGCGTCGTGGTAAGTCGCCGCCAGGTCCATGTCGCGCCCGCGGGCCGGCTGTATGCCAACAAAGACGTGGCCGAAGCGCAGCCCGGCAATCATGAAGCGGCCGCTGCGCAACGTTGGATCGTGCTCGGGCGCGCCCCAGCGCGCGATGACGGCGGCGCGGCTGTCGGTGGGAAGCCGATCGAAGTCTTCCAGGTAGTCGGGCAGGGAGAAGCTCTGCGCGGCCGGGCGTGCGTCGTTGGCGCTGTGGTCGTTGGTGATGCCGCGCAGCAGCGCGGCGATCAGGGCATCGCCGCTGTCAGGCAGATCGCCACAGGCGTAGCCGGCAGCCTGCAAGGCCCGAAGAACGGCTACGGTGGAAGCCGGTGTGTCCAGCCCCACGCCGTTGGCGATGCGCGAATCGTCGATGGGGTAATTGGCAAGGATCAGCGCGATGCGCTTGTCGGCATTGGGCTTGTCGCGCAGCACGCACCAGCGGCGCGCGAGTTCGGCCACGAAGGCCATGCGCTCGGGCTCCGCTTCGTAGCGGATCACGTCGAGCTGGGTGTGCTCGCAGCGCCAGGCCAGCCCCTTGAAGCTGATTGCGCGAGTGAGGATGCGGCCATCGACCTCGGGCAGCACCACCTGCATCGCCAAGTCGCGCGGCGCCAGGCCGTGCGGGTCGGCCAGCCACTGCGCTTGCGAGCAGCCGGCGGTGATGAGTTGGAGCACAGGTGCGTCACCGGCCAACGCGGCGGATGAAGTGTCGCCGTCGCCATGGGTGCCGCCATCGATAGCCGCCACGGCGAAGTTCGTCGCGTTCAGCACGATGGCCACGCGGTGCTCAGCCACCAGGGCTTGCACTGCCGCATGGCTGTCCGGGTTCTTGAGTGAATCCACTGCGAGCGCCAGCGCGTTCAGGCCGGCGGAGGCCAGCGCACGCAGCATCGCATCGAACACCGCCGTGTTGCCGGCTTGCAAATGCGCGCGGTAGAACAGCAGCAGTGCCACCGGCGCACCGGATGTCCACGCGGACCGGCTGGCAGCATCTTGCGGTCGATAGTGCACCGCCGAAGGCAAGGGGACCGGTAGCGGCGGCCGGCCGCCCAGGCCGAACGCGGCATGGCCGATGAGCGAGAAGAAGGCCTGCGCGTTGTCGCGCCCGCCTTCGCGCAGGCAGCGCCACAAATGCCGGCAATCGTCTTGCGGTGCGGAGCTACGCAGCAGCAGCTGCGTGTCTTCGAAGGCATCGCCCGAGAACATCGCCAACCACAAGCCGCGCTCGCGTGCCAGCGAGGTCGCGCGCTCCACCACGTAGGCCCAGTCGCTCGGGCTGCCCAAGTGATCGATTACCAGCACGCGGGCATGGCGCAGCACATCATCGACGTACAGGTCCACCGAGGCCGGCTGGCGCAGCCACATCAGGTTGGCCAGGCGCACGCTGGGGTAGTCGGGGCCGAGCTGCGCCGCGACGTCGGCCAGCAGCGACAGGGTGGTGTCGGCGGCGCTCAGCACCACCACCGAGCCGGGCGTCTGCGCCACCCGCACCACGCCCTGGCCACCGTCTTCAATGTGGCCGCCGGGGCGGGTAGACAGCAGGTGCATGGGCTGCTTAAAGTGGCTTCGATGGCTTCGGGGTTGGGTGCGTCAGGCTGCAGCGGTCGCCGCCAACTCACCGTCCAGTTCGGCCTGCAAGACCGCCGCATCCAGCTCGGCACCGATCAAGACTAGGCGCGACTGCCGGGTTTCGTCGACGCGCCAGGGCCGATCGAAATAACTGTCGAAGCGCGAGCCCACGCCTTGCACCACCAGCCGCATTGCAGCGCCGGGCAGCGCGACGAAGCCCTTGGCGCGGTAGATCTCGTGGCGCTCGACCAGGCTGCGCAAGGCGACCAGCAGGCGTTCACGGTCGGGGACTTGCAAGCTCACCGAGACCGAGTCGAAGGCGTCGTGGTCGTGGTCCTCCTCCTCGTCGTGGTGGGTCTTGCGCTGGTCGATCGCATCTTCCACCGCGCGCTCCAGGCCCAGCAGCACACCCAGGTCGATGCGACCGTGCTGTGCATGCACCAGCTTCACGCCGGGCGCGGTTTCGATGCGGATGGTGGCTTCGACGCCGGCCAGGGCGGCGGCGTCCAGGCCGTCCGTCTTGTGCACCACGACCAGGTCGGCGGTGGCGAGCTGGTCTTCGAACAGTTCGGCCAGCGGCGAGTCGTGGTCGAGGTTGCCGTCGGCACGGCGCTGGGCATCCACCGCCACCGGGTCGTCGGCAAAGCGGCCAGCGGCCACGGCGGGCGCATCCACCACCGTGATCACTGCATCGACCGTGAAGGCGTTGCGCAGCGCCGGCCACTGGAAGGCCTGCACCAGCGGCTTGGGCAAGGCCAGGCCCGAGGTCTCGATGACGAGGTGGTCGATCTGCTCGCGCCGCGCGGCCAGTTGTTCCATCACCGGCGCAAATTCTTCCTGCACGGTGCAGCACAGGCAGCCGTTGGCCAGCTCGAACAACTGCCCGTTGGGCGCGCCGGCCTCGTCGCAGCCGATGCCGCAGCCGCGCAGCAGTTCACCGTCGATTCCGAGCTCACCGAACTCGTTGACGATGACGGCGATGCGTCGGCCCTGGGCGTTTTGAAGCAGGTGGCGCAGCAGGGTGGTCTTGCCGCTGCCGAGGAAGCCAGTGACGATGGTGGCGGGGATCTTGCGGGTCTGCATGGTGCGGTTCCTGGAGGTGTTGGTTGGGTGCGGGTCGTGGTGGTGAGGCGATCAGTCCTCGATGCCACGCTGCGCCGGCACGCCGGCTTTGAAGTGGTGCTTGATGAGCGTCATCTCGGTCACCGTGTCGGCCAGGGCGATCAGCTCGTCCGGCGCGTTGCGGCCGGTGAGGACCACATGCACGTGCGGCGGTCGCTCGCGCAGGCAGGCCAGCACAGGCTCGAGCGGCATCCAGCCATAGCGCAGCGGGTACATGATCTCGTCGAGCACCACCATGAAGTGCTCGCCCGCGCGCACCGTGGCCTCGGCCCGGGCCCAGCCGGCGCGGGCCAGCTCGGCCGAATGCTCGAGGTCGCGGCTCTTCCAGCTGAAGCCGTCGCCCAGGCCTTCTATGGGCATGCCCAGTTGCTCGAACAAGCGGTGCTCGCCGAAGCGCGCCGAGGGCACTTTCATGAACTGATAGACCTTCACCGTTTTACCTCGACCGAAGGCGCGCAAAGCCAGGCCGAACGCGGCCGTGCTCTTGCCCTTGCCGGTGCCGGTGTGAACGATGACCAGGCCACGCCGCTCGCCTTGTGGCTTGGGCGTGTCACGCAGCAGAGGTGGGGCTTCGATGTCCATGGTTGCGGGGCGAGTTGCGGCAGCGGCCGGCGATTAGGGTTTGAACAACGCAGCGACGGCCGCCGGATTGCTCGGGAAATACAGGTGCATGAACGACGCGAACAGCCGCCCTTTGCGGAACACCGGTTCAGGCTGGCCGTGGTGCCGCTGGGCCTGCGTGTGCAGCGCGGCAGGCAAGCGCACGTCGATGCGCGCGTGGTGGAAGGTGTGCCCACGCACCTCGCCTTCGGGCAGCGCCAGGCTGTGCATACCGAGGTTGACGAGGCGGTCCGCCATTGCCCCTTGGCCGGGCAGCAAGCCCAGCATCGGCGCTCTGTGGCCAGCGGCGTCGGTGAGCGACTCCAGCAGCGCCAACATGCCGCCGCACTCGGCCACCAGCGGCCGACCGGCCGCGTGGTGGGCGCAGATGGATTCGCGAGATGCGGTGTTGCCCGCCAGCGCTGGCAGGTGCAGTTCGGGGTAACCGCCGGGCAGGTACAGCGCATGGGCCCCGGCCGGCACCGGCTGGTTGGCCAGCGGAGAGAAGAAGCACAGCTCGGCACCCAGGGCACGCAGCGTGTCGAGGTTGGAGCGGTAGAGGAACGAGAAGGCCGCGTCCCGGGCAATGGCGATGGTGACTCCGGCCAACGTGGACGGCAGTGCTGCCGATGCCGAGGTTGGAGGCGCGTCGAAGTCCACGGCCGGCGGCATCGGCAGCGCGCCGCTGTCGCCCAGCGCCTGGGCGGCGGCCGCGATGCGCTGGGCCATGTCGCCCACCTCGCCAGCCTGAACCAGACCCAAGTGGCGCGATGGCAGCGCGTAGTGCTCGCCGCGGGGCAGCGCGCCGTACCAGGCAATGCCGGCAGGCAGGCTCTCGTGCAGCATCTGCGCGTGTCCGGCGCTGCCCACGCGATTGGCCAGCACGCCGGTCAGCCGCAAGCCCGGGCGGTAGGTGGCCAGCCCGTGGGCTACGGCGCCGAAGGTTTGCGCCATCGCCGAGGCATCGATCACCGCCAGCACTGGCAACCCGAAGTGCAGGGCCAGATCGGCACTCGACGGCGTGCCATCGTGCAGACCCATGACGCCTTCGACCAGGATCAGGTCAGCCTGCGCCGCCGCGCTGTGCAGCAGCCCGGCGCAGTGCGCGGCGCCGCCCATCCACAGGTCGAGTTGCTGCACCGGCGCGCCGCTGGCGCATTCCAGCACCATCGGATCCAGGAAGTCGGGACCTGTCTTGAAGACGCGCACGCGCCGGCCCTGGCTGCGGTGCGAGTGCGCCAACGCGGCGGTGACGGTGGTCTTGCCCTGGCCCGAAGCCGGGGCCGTGACCAGCAAGGCCGGGCATGGACGCGCCTCCAGGCAGGGGGAAACAATCATGGTCGAGAAGCCAACAGACAAGCTCGGTCCCTTGACATGATCTTTCCGGGGGTCACCGCGCTGCTTCAGCCGCGCTGGCCGATGCCGGGTTCGATGCGCCCAATACAACAAGCAAGTGCGGCTTCAACCAGCGCGCGAACAGCGGGCCCGCGACTGCGGCCATCGTGAACCAGAACGACAGCGAGGCCCAGGTGGTGGCCCAGATGAAGTCATGCCCCAGCTTCAGCAGGCTGGCATGCGCTTCGCCGCTGTAGCCGGCGAGCGCGTCGCCTTCGAGTTCGGGCGCTCCGACGACGAAGGGCACGGCCAGCAGCACCGCAGCGACCGGCCAGCGCCAGCGAGACGATGCGAAGCCGAGCGTCGCGAACGCAGAGGCCGAACACACCACTGCCAACAGCCACCAGGCCTGACGCGCGTGCAGCGGCGCGACCTCCATGCCCGGCACTTCGGCCGGCAAGCCGAGCGAGGGCCACAGATGCAGGCTCAGCCAACCGGCCGCGGATACCACCGCCGCGACCCGCAGTGCCGGAGTGGCGTTGCCACGCTTCCAGACCCACAGCGCCATCACCACGAATACCAGCAGCGCCAGGCTGAAGGCGTGCAGCACATTCGCCACCCACGTCCAGGTGCTGCGCTCGGTGCCAGCAGCGGGCTCCCAGGCAGCGTCATCGTGATGGTGTTCATTCTCGGCAGCGGCAGCATGTTCGTGCGCCACCGCCGCCACCGGCGCGGCTTTTTGGTCTTCGAACACCTCGGCGGCCAGGATGAGGGGCACCGCCTGCCAGCGCTGCACCGCGAACTGCACGCTGCCGACGAACAGGGCTGCGACTAGCGCACACCAGATCAAACGTTGGAACAACATGGCAGTCTCCTGTCAGTGGCAGGGTTTGACGGTGATGTGGCGCACGTCGTGCGCAGCGTTGTGCGCCAGCGGACTGTCGGCAAACGCGACGCCGTACAGCACCGCCATGCCGAGTGCCCCGGCAGCAGCGAGTTGGCGCAACACACCGCGCACCGCGGTGTGGGTGGGCGTTGAAGCGGGAACGTAGGTCGGCATGTTCATGAATGGTTCCTTGGGTGAGTGGGCTGGCGGGCTATTGCGACCGTGGCACTGCGCCCCTGGGCGCCCCGGTGTTTGTGTGTTTCGACCCGCAGGCGGGTAGCAGCGCGCAGCAACGCAAAGCGTTGGTCGCGGTCATTCCTTCACCTTCATCTCGATGCCGGCCACCATCAGCGTGACGCGCTCGCAGAAGGTGGCCACGAGCTGGTGCAGTGTGCCCAGCGCATCAAGATAGCGGCGCACCTCACTGCCCAGCGGTGCCACGCCCATGCCGATCTCGTTGGACACCAGTACCACAGGCCCCATTGCATTGCGCAGGGCATCGCACAGGTCCGCCTGCTGCTGAAGCCAGGTCGGCTCATCCAGCCGCGGCCCCACCATCGGCATCAATCGCTGCGTCAACCACACGGTCAGGCAGTCGACGATCACGAGCCTCTGGGGTGCGCACCACTCGCGCAACGCAGCCGGCAGATCGTCTGACACTTCCAGGGTCTGCAGATCCGGGACGTGCAACGCGCGCTGCTCACGGTGACGCGCGATGCGTTCGCGCATCTCGTCGTCACCGGGCGTTGCCGTCGCGATCAACAGCGCGCGTTGCCCGGAAACTTGCAGCCAGTCTTTCGCGCGCAACTCCGCACAACGAGACTTGCCGCTCTTGCCGCCGCCGAGGATCAGCTCGTGCATGTGCAGGCCTCAACGCCCACAGCAGCGCAGCATGACGAAGGCCGAATGCGACCTGAAGAGAATACGAGCCATGATGGAACCGCCGTGCCAACCGTGCTCGCCCGCTTCCCCGCGGGCACGCACCTCAAGGTGCGCCGTCTACACGGCGCACCGCCTCGTTGGCCGGTATCCGGGCTGGCGGAGACGACTCGTGTTCCCTTCCCAGGCGACACCGCTTTCGCAGCGCGCACCCAGTGGGTTGTAGACACGAGCGGTGAGCACAAGGCTCACGTCCGCTTACCGTTGCGGGGGCAGCTCAGGTTGGGGCGGTGCCGCAGATCCGCTTTGAACTACGGCGCTGCCCTTCCTGATTCCCGTTGAACTGCTTTGGCTGGAAAGCCAAAGCGAGCACCAACGCCTTCATGATAGCGGAAGGCCTTTAGTCGTGACCGCGGTCGGTAGCTGGATCCTCACGCAATCTTATCGACGATGTGTCTCGAGTCCCCATGGATGCGCATCTACTTGGTGGCGCATTACACCAAGGCTTTCGGCACACGGCGCCTTCTGAGTCCACTTCCGGGCGCTTCTTTGAATGCTTTGGATTACAGCTCGGGGTCGTCAGCTGCACAAAGCGCGGCCCCAGCCGACGGGTCAGCGCATCGCCCCTTTGCCGACGTTCCACGTCCGCAGCCGGTTCCGGTTCGGTCCACCAGCGGGGTCACGCTTCATCGGTCAGGCTGGGCTGCCACCCTGCCGGCAGCGCGCTCGACCAGCACGTCCGCATACCTCTCGAGGTTGAACCTGAACGTGCCGCGGAAGTTGATGTGCGAGAAGTGCGCCGGCCCGATTCGCCGCAACCAGTCCTCCTCGATCCCGACGCCATCACCTTTGAGGCGGGCCACGACGCCGTCCATGCGGTTCGTGTTCCAGGCCAGCACGATGTTGGTCAGCAGCGCATGAGCGCCTGAGATGGCCACCATCTCCTGCCGCCGCCGGCCTCGGTCATGCGCCACGTGTCCGCCGTGGATCGCTCGTTGCAACTGGTGCACCGATTCGCCTCGGTTGAGCAGCGTGTGAATCTCGCGCCGATAGTCCGGGATGGCCAGGTAGTCGCACAAGAACAGCGTTCGCAGCAAGCGCCCCAGGTGTTCCGCGGCGCGATGCAGCGGATCGCCGACGGCGGCCGAGCCCAGGCCGTGGATGGCATGCGCCGCAGAAACCTTGCCGGCCCGAATGGAGGCGACCAGGCGCACCAGGTCGTCCCATCCACGCTCGATCGCCTTGACCGATATCCTGCGCACGGTGACGACTTCCAGGCTCTCCGGCACCGGCCACCCCCTGGGCACGAACAGCTTGCGCTCCCTCAGGTCCTGCAGACGCGGGCACAGGTCGAAACCCAGCAGCTTGGCGATCGCCATGGCCACGTTCGTGACGCCATGCGTATCCACGGCCAGCAACGAGATGCGGATGCGGTCCTCGGCGCGGTTGTGCTGCTCGACACCCTCGACGGCCACGCCGGCCTGTCGTTCGTTCAGCACAATGGGCTGGTCGTAGAACAAACCCCAGCGGTCGCGAACGTGCGTGTACATGCCGGCGGCATACGTGCGCCGCCGCGGGTCCACCCGTGCTGTCCACAAGTGCCGGCTGGCGTCCAAGGCCATCATGTCGGCCGAACCCTTGCTGCCGTCACCCCACAAAGCGGCGATCGGCACGGCGTTCTGGTACTCCGAGACACGTTCGTTGGCCCGGCGCAGCCTGCCGCTGAACTCAATGGCCCGCATCGCCGTGGCGATGTGCGCCGCGTCGATGCCCGGGATCATCGAGCCCACGCCCTTGGCGTCGATGTCGGTGCCGTGGGCAAGGAGGGCGCCATAAGCGGCCAACAGCTCGTTGCTTGACGAGGGTCGGCGGGCCAGCAACGCCTCGCTGAAATGCGTCGCCGCGTCGACCTCCATCAGTAGGTCTGGAAGCTGCACCTGGCCAATGTGTTTGAAGACGGCCTCCCTTGTCTTTCGCGGCTCGACCTCTTCGTCCAGCGGACGAATCGGCGGCAGGTGCAGCAGCTTGTCGGCGCCGATCTCCACGTGTCCCTGATCGGCGGCCTCGGCCAGCGCCGACAGGCCCACGGACATGCCGGCCAGGATAGGCTCCAGAAACGCCATCGCCTGCACCGGCAGGCCGAGGATCTGATGGTGTTGTTCCCTGGTGCTTGTCCAGTCTTTGTCCGCCAGGAGCATCGATTCGCGGGCGCGGAAGGTGATCGAATGGTTCACCCAGGCGCTGCCACGGCGCAGGCTCTTGCGCAGGGCCATCATCGTGCTGGCCTCGAATGCGCGGTAGCGGGATTGTGGATCCAGGTCGCTGACGATTGCGCTCCAGGCCGCACCCACCGGTGGCAGCTCGAAATCCGGTGGGACCTCTTTGGTGTTCAGCGCCTGCAACATCGACCAAGCTTGCCACTGTTCGTAGCCGGTGTCCCCGGGCGTCCCAGCAAAGTCAATGTCGCGCAGACCCGCCAGGTGGGCGTGAACGCGGCGGCTGTCTTCTGCCAGCGCCCTGCGCACCTGCGAGGCAAAGGTGGCCATGGATACGTCGCCGATGTCGTCCAACATGGCGCGCGCCTCCAGCACGCGGTCGCGCCAGGTCTTCGTCTCGTCGTGAAGTACCGACTTCGCCTTGATGGCCTGCTGCAAGGTCGCGCCGCTGCTGCGGGATCGTCCCGTTTGGACCCGTTCGGCCGCGCGGCGAAATAGATCCTGGCTGCGGCGCGATGCCTGCATCAGCGCCGCGTCGGTCAACTCCAAAAGTGTGACGCGCAGGAAGCAAGCGATCTCCACGGTCTGTCGCTGCTGTTCGATGCGCGCGGTCATCGACGGCCGCCGCATCTGTACGTGAGCGGCGTAGGCCTGCTGCTTGCTCAGCGCAATGGGGTCCAGCGCCCAGTTGTGCGCACCGAGCTCCTTCAATGCGCGAACCTTCTCCAGTGTCTCTACCATCGTGCTGGGGCGTGACGCTTGGGCGGTGTCTTGAGCCATTCAAGGTGGCTGCCCATCAACCCACCAGCCTGGGGCGAGTAGGCCCAGTCGATGGCCCTGCGCAGGGCCGCCTTGCCGATCGCCGCCTCGATCGTTGCGGCCATGGCCGCCTCCGTGGTGTCGAACGCCCTGCGCGCCCAATCCGCCAAGCGTCGAGGACCGGGGATCACGATTCGGCGGTCGTACAACCACAGGCGCGCGGTTTCGGCCAGGTCGTCGGGATGGGCGGCTTCGAGCGCGGCAATTGTGAGGACTTGTTCAAGCTGTTCGACCTGAGCGTCGTCGAGGTCCTGCAGGCCCAGGTAAGCGCGCGCCCAGGCCTGATGCTCGTACAGGGTCTGGCGACGTTCGTACAGGGACCTCAGGCTCGCGATGCTCACTGCCGGAGTTGCAAGTGCCTCGCAAACGGACCGCAGCAGCATCTTTGGAACGGACGCGAATCTGTCCATTGGGCGGCCACTCGCCCGCAAGAAGAGCATCTGGATTGCAGCCGCGACGCGGCGGTCGTGGCGGAACCGCTCGGAGATCGCGGCGATGTCGTCCTTGCTCAGGCAAAAGGCTTGTCGGACGTCGAACTCGGACAGCCTGGTCGGCAGGCGCTCCACGCCGATGAAGCGTTTTGCGTACGACACGGCGGGATGCTCCAGGGAGTCGAAACCGCAAATCTACCTGGGTGCCGTCATTTGAGAACCCCTAGCTGCTCAGGCCCGGTTTAGGCTCGAGAGGCGCCCGGCGACGGGGGACCGTGTCAATTTGCTGGAAAGATACGATTACCCC
>NZ_AZND01000015.1:0-38038 GCF_000576205.1 Methylibium sp. T29
CCACCAACACCAGCAATGGCCACCAGCCCATGCCTTTCGCGGACGGTCGGTCACCCGAACGCCGATCAAGCCGCCCGGGTTCGACAGAAGGCTGCGCCGCGTCCCGGCGCTCCGCCCCTTCACTCAACCGCCCGCTTCGATCCTGTCGACTTGCCAGATGAACCTCGATTCCGCTATGGGACCCTTCAGCGCGGCCGGATTCTGGTCGCGAGGGTAGATTGTCCACAACGGGCCCCAGCGCTTGTTGCTCAAGCGCTGACCGTCCTGACTGTGCGCCAGGATCACGCCATAGCGGACGAGGTCGTCCCAGGGGATCGGGGCCGAGTAGTCATCGAGGGTCTTGAGCACCAGCTTGCCGGACGTGACGCCGGCGGCTCGCATGACATCGAGCAGCAGGGGCCCGGCAAACACCGAGGTCGGCGTCCACGGTGTACCTGTCGTAATGCTGGTCGTACCCAGCTTCAGAAATTCGGCTTCGGTGAAGTCGAAGGTGTCCGTTGTGTCGTTGTTGATCCGACCGATGCGGCCACTCACCGTGAGGAGTACTTTGGGTTGAGGTACCGATGCCATGCTCGGAAGGGCGGCAAGGGCCATCGAACCGAGCAGCGCTCTACGTTTCATTTATTTCCCTGGGGTATGGCGAGTTGAGATCAACCCGTTCTACCCCCTGCAGGGGTCGATTCCGCCGGGCGGCGTAACACTTTGCGCGCCCGGCCGTGCCCTGCTTCGACGACAAAACGGCCTGCGGCCCGCTCAGGCTATGAATTCACAGAGTGAGCGGTGAATGCGGGCCTCACATCTTTACGCAAAATATCGTCGGGCACGGCGATCAAGAGAGGGGCCTGTACCGCTCGAACCCGATCCAGTCGCTCACCGGCATGTCCCGGTCAAACGCCGCCAACGCGCATCCGGCCGAGGTATGGCCCCGTCTCACGCGCCGTCCCCGTAGCTGCGCAGAATGCGATCGCAGTCGATCACCTACTTGCGCTTTGCGCTGCGCCGCGGCTTGACTGGCGGACGCACCACACCGTGGCGCCGATCGCGCCAGTCCGCCATCGCACCCGAGTAGCTGGTCTCAGCAGCAGCAAAGGTGTGTGGCCCTTCAATCTTCGTTGCCTCGATTGCCGCGAGCCCCTCCTCGGAATACGGCCAGAACGGCCCATCTGCTCCCTGCACGAAGAAGTCACCCTGCTTGGCATCGCACCATTCGCAGTGGTTCATCCAGTAGGTTTGGTCCGCTGTCCTACTGAAGTCCTCGCGCCATTTGCCGTTGGTGACCTGAGCCACGACTGACCTCAGCGACGCCGGCATGTCGACAACTTCCTTCAACAACGATCCCTCGTCATCCATGGCTTCGTCCTGATCGCCGACGAGTTCAAAAGGCGGGAGCACCATGAACGCAAACAAGCGAGTGGATCTCTTGCAGGCGTAGCACTCACCCCTTCCCACAAGCAAGTAGACCGATCCGCAGATCAATGCACCGGAGTCTGCAAAGTCTTCGCTGTTCATGGTTTTGATCAAGGGTATTGGATTGCCCGGAGGGCTTGCGTTCCATTCTGACAGGCAGAAATCGCATTTCCTGCGCTGCCGCAACGTTGAAGTGCGCCGCAGAGCGGCGGGAGATCGCTCAGCTGGGAAGCTTCGCGCGTGTCGTTGATGGGGTGGTGAGCCGGCCTGTGCGTTCGGTGGCTCGGGGTGGCTGATCTGCCTGTCGGTTCGCCTCTTTCCGACGCATAGCGGCATCCAGTCACGACCCAAGGGTGAAGGCTGCGCCCACGGTCCTCACCCGGTCTCTGCACTTCGCTTTGCTGCGCTTCGAGCTGCGGCTTGTGGTCGTGCCCTTGTGTCCTGCCTGGCTTCCGCTGTTCATGCGTCGAGGCGAAACCGACGGGCAGATTTCAACCACCACACGAGGCCACCAGCATGAACGCACAGTCCAACCACCCCATCAACGACACCACCGATCCGCTGTTCCTCGGCCCCGAGGCTGGCCAACAGGCAGGGGGTGAGAGCCACAGGCGGAGCGAACTGGATGCCAACGGTTCGGAGCTGCATCGCTACTTCTCACTCGCGCGTGCTGCCCTGATTTCTGTGAGGTCGAACGGCGTGACTCTCTGCCGTCAGGTCAATGACGAGTGGAAAGTGCTGTCGCGCAAGAAGGGCGACGTGCCGCTCGCGCAGTGGATGGTCAACAAGCAGGCCGCGCTCAGCAACCTGGCCCGCTGGCAACTCGACGTTGACGAGCTGCCCAGCATGCAGGACCTGATGGCATGGAGCGAAGACGGCATCTGTGAAACGCCGACAGGCCACCGTGTGGAGCCCGATGGCACCGGGCCTGATGGCGTGCCCTCCTGGCTTCGCGCACTGCGTTTGATCTGACCCACCTGGCCGCCATGAACACCGCAATGATGGACACACGCTGCGTGGCCGGCGACCGCCGGTTTGTCGTGGAGGCCGGCAACACCGATCCGGCGACCCAGCACCAACGCGAGCACGACGAGCTGATTGATCGCGAGCTTCACACATGCCGCACCTCCGCCAATCGGGCCGCGCGCGCCTTTTTGCAGCGAGGGCTTTGGGTCGAGGTCTACGACGACGAAACCAAGGAACTGCTGGCCGGACCTTTCGACCCTGACCAGGCCGCGCCCGCATACATCGTCTGACCGACCCGAGGCACCATGACCGACATCCTGTATCCAACGAAGACCCGGCGCTTCATGTCTGAGACGGCAGGTGTACGCAGGTATCACCGCGATCCGGTACGAGCGACGGCGGCGGCACGTGGTGGCGTCTTGTGGGTCGCGGTGAGCAAGGGCTGGAGCTGCAACCCGGACCGGGTGGCCAGCTTCATCGCCATCGTCAACAGACAAGGACGGGTGTCGTGATTGGGAGCGCGTTGTCTGGCCGCACCGCTCTCTTCTGGCTCCGCCCCGAGGGCGCGGGCCCATGCCCCGCAGCTGGAGGCGCTGGGCCTTTGGGCAAGACGGCAAGCACGCCGGTCTCGCAGACGGAAGCGCAGCGTTTGCTCTTGTCTGGCATTGCATCAACACCAACAAAGACGGCTGCTCGGCAAGCGAAGCGCGTCAGGCCGTAGGCGGTGGTCGGGGAGCGGTGGTCACAGGCACGCACCTCGCAGAGGCCATCCACAGGCTCGCCCTGTGGGTGGGTGGCTTGTCCACGGTGGGCGCGATATGCACGCTGCGACAGCATTCAAGGGAGAAGCACGGGTGAATTACCAAGACAAGCCGATTCCGGTCGCATCGCATCCGGACAACTGGAGCGCCTTCAATGATCGCGAGGTCTTGCCGTGGAAATGTCCCGGGCCGATGCTGCAGCAGTCTTGCAGCGGGCGCGAAGCCTTCGCGCGCGAGGACAGGCAACGATCCGCGTCGAGTCGGTCGGTCGCTACCGACTTTCGACCTTCAACACATTGATACTTCAGACGAGGCGGTGTTGATCTCAGGCACTGGCCTTCGACAAGCAACTGGCCTGCGACGTGTCGCGTCAGGTCAACTGAGTCTCGTGGGGCCGCTGGTTCAATGCCGCGAAGACGGGCGCAAGATCCGACACCATCGCGTTGTCGCTGCGTTCGTCGATTTCCATGTCGCAGATGCGGCCGTTGAGGCGATTGCCCAGCGCCGCGGCGAAGCCCGCTGCACGGTCCGGTGGCAACGCGGCCACCAGTTCGACCATGATGTCCCCGAGTACATCGAGGCGCATGGTGACTGCGCGAAGTTCGGCTGCCTTCATGGTGAGACCTTGACCGCTCGTTGCTGACTGCACGAATGGTCAGCGATGTCCTGCTCACAGGCCATCACCCGATACGGGCCCCCGCACGAACGGGTGAGAGGCACCCCCCAAAAGGTGGCACCCGTTGCCGCTGCGCCTGGCTCAGCTCTTTGCCAGCAGTTCCTCGGGTGTCTTGCCTGAAGCCAAAGCAGCCTTGAACCATGCCGGCCGCTTGCCCATGCCACCCCAGGTGTTGCCTTGGTCGTCCTTGAACTTCACAGTCTTCGCCGCTGGCTTTGGTCCGGCCTTCTTGCGCTGTTTGCTGGCCGGCTTGTCGCCGCCCGCTGCGGGCAACTTCGCATTCTTGCGGGCACCCGTTGCAAGACCAAGGTCGGCGGCCGTCAGGCCGTAGTGCGAGATCGCGTCCTTGATCTTGGCGACGACCTCTGCGATCTCCTTCTTGCGCAGTGCATCGGCCTGCGCCTGCAGCGCAGCAATCTGCGCGTTCAATGCAGCAAGGGTCGGTCCGCTCTTCTTGGTTGCCATGTGCCAGCTTTCAGGTTGGGGCGAATGCGTCGGAGGATAGGTCAGGTGCGACCCAGCGCTGCTCGCGCGACGATCGACACACTGCCATGGCCCCGCCGTTCTCGCGCGAGGCGGCGACATTTCGTGCTCGCAGCCGTGCCCTCCTCGGTGGGAGCAAACCCGGCCGCGGCGGCGTGAAGTAGCCTGCCGGGCAGCAGGCGCTCCTGGCTATCGGCAGCCGGCCACAAGCAGCCGTTGGGTGGTGCGTCCGGAAGCGGACGTCGATTACCCAGACCAGCTCATTGCATCAAAGCTTCGATCAATGGGCAGGTGGGCGGAGCGGGCGTCGGCGCCTAGCTGAAGGGTAATCGCGTGTCGCCGAGGGCTGAACCTTCGACATGCGAAGCGGGGCCGGGACGTTAGCGGGCAGCCCCAGCGGTCGCATCTGCCTGGGCGATGAACGCCAGCAACGCGGGCGTCGACTGCTTCTCACGATGCACAACCAGATGACATTGCCGAAGCTGCCGCGGCAATGTCGTGGAGACGCGGCACAGACGTCCAGCTTCCAGCGCATCGTTCACTACCCAGGCGGACAGGCAAGCCACCCCCAACCCTTCCTGAGCGGCACGCTGGATGGCTTCCGAACTGCCTAGCTCGATGCTGCGCCGGTAAGAACGCAGGTGGGGCAGCAAGCTCTGGTCGGTGGCCTCGCGCGTGCCAGAGCCCGTTTCGCGAACCAGCCAGACCGCCTCACGCAGCGTGCGCAGGGGAATGCGCTCGCCTGCCGTACTCGACCGGGCCAGCGCACTGTCGGGCGCAGCCACGACCACCATCTCGTCTTGCAGCCAGGGGGTGACCACCAGCTCCGGCTGGTGGCTGGGCCCCTCGATCAGCCCCACGTCGAGTTCGAAAGCGGTCACGGCATCGCAGATGGCGGCGGTGTTCCCGATAACGACCTTCGACCGCCAGGCGGCGGCGCTGCCGGGCTGCTGTGCCCCATGAAGCCAGCGAGCAGCTTGGGCAACACGTAGTTGCCAATCGTCGTGCTGGCGCCGATGCGCAGCGACTGCGCCTGCGCGCTGCCGTCGCGCGACATCTGCTCGATGCCTGCGGCGCCGTCGAGCAAAGCCAAAGCCCGCGGCAACAGCGCGCGGCCGTTGTCGTTCAACAGCAGGCGTTTGCCGGCGCGGTCGAACAGGCGCAGCGACAGCAGGCGTTCCAGCTCGTTGACGGCCGAACTGGTGGCCGATTGCGACAGCGCTATCTCAGCGCTGGCCGCCGTGGTGCTGCCGCTGCGCGCCACGGCGACAAAAATCTGCAGCTGACGCAGGGTGAGTCGAAGCACGTCCACGGTGATTGCCTTTGTTATCGATTTCGCAGGTACATCTTAGTCATACAACCCGTTGGACGGGTTGATTGCCAAGCTCTAAATTTGCCTGGCCGCTCGATCACGGGGCGGCGGCCCGCCGCGCCACCACCGGCATCTGGAGCCCGACATGCTGACCCTTGAACGAACAACCCCACGCCCCGCAGCACCCGGCCCGCTGGCCCCACAGGCGCTGCATGCCCTTCAATGGGTTGCTGCCCGGCGGCCAGTGGCGGGCTTCATGGGGCCGACCCGCGACGTGGCCCATGCCGTCTCGACCACCTTGGCCGCCGACAGCAGCATCGACCCGCAGGTGCTGCGCTGGATGCCGGTCGCAGTGCCGATGGCGGCCGTGCTGCTGTGCGCCGGCATCGCCTTGATCTGGGTGCTGGCGTGATGCACGCGCTGTCGACCTCACAAGCCAGCCCTGGCCCGTCAGCCGGCCACCGGGCAGCGCGGTTGCGCTTGCAGTTGGCAGCCCTGCTGCCCGGCCTGGCCTTGAGCGGCGCCCTGGCCGCGACCGGCATCGCGCTGGGCCACATCGGCTGGCTGCAGCACCACGGCTTCAGTGCGCTGACGCTGGCCATCGTGTTGGGCATGCTGGTGGGCAACACGGTCTATCCGCTGGTGCCGCGCCTGGCCGCGGCCAGCGGTGCCGGCGTCAACGTGTCCAAGCAGAACCTGCTGCGCCTGGGGGTCGTGCTGTACGGCCTGCGGCTGACGGTGCAGGACATCGGCCACGTCGGCATCGCCGGCGTCGCCATCGACGCGCTGGTGCTGGGCTCGACCTTCGCGCTGGCCTGCTTCATCGGCACGCGCTGGTTGGGCCTGGACCGCAAGACGGCGATGCTGATCGGCGCCGGCAGTTCCATCTGCGGCGCCGCCGCGGTGATGGCTGCCGAACCGGTGGTCAAGGCGCGCGCCGAGCAGGTAACGGTGGCGGTGGCCACGGTGGTGGTGTTCGGCACTCTGGCGATCTTTCTGTACCCGGCGCTGTTCGAGCTGAACCAGCACTGGGCGCTGATTCCGGGTGGCGCCAACGGCTTCGGCATCTACGCCGGCTCGACCATCCACGAGGTAGCCCAGGTGGTGGCCGCGGCGCGTTCGGTGGGCCCGGACGCGGCCAACTCGGCCGTCATCGCGAAGATGGTGCGGGTGATGATGCTGGCGCCGTTCCTGGTGATGTTGTCGGCCTGGCTGGCACGTGACGACAAACGCCACGCCCACACTTCCGCCGCCACGGGCCAGGCCCCAGGCAAGCTCGCCGTGCCCTGGTTCGCCTTCGGCTTCGTCGCGGTGGTGTTGTTCAACTCGCTGCAGTGGCTGCCGGCCTCGGTGGTGGCGGTGACCACCGAGATCGACACCGCGCTGCTGGCCATGGCCATGGCCGCACTCGGCCTGTCCACGCACATCGGCGCCATCCGCAAGGCCGGTGCCAAGCCGCTGTTGCTGGCGCTGATCCTGTTCGGCTGGCTCATCGTCGGCGGTGCCTTGATCAACCGCTGGGTACCGGCCCTGCTCGGCTGAAGCCTCGAATTCACGGCCCGACGGAATAAACCACGGGCTCTCCTCGTCCACCACAGCAAGCCTTTCCCTCTTTTCTCAACACTCTCCGAAAGACATCCCATGAATACCTTCTTCCGCACCACCGCGCTGGCCTGGTGCAGCACCTTCGTCCTCGTCGCCGCCAGCGTGCCCGCCAACGCCGCCAACGGCGCCGAAGCCACCCCGGCCCGCGTCACCTTCGACGGCCAGATCCGCAACAACTCGCTGGCGCTGAGCCCCGACGAGGCCACCGCCGTGGTGTCTTACAGCGAGCGCCCGGACGTCATCGTCTACGACCTGGCCACCGGTGCCGTGCGCGGTGTGCTGCGCGGCTACGTCACGCCGCGCAACATCGTGTTCGCGCCCGACGGCAAGAGCTTCTATGTCTCCGACAGCAGCCTGGGCACGGTGACGCGCCTGGACACCACCACGCTCAAGCCGCTGGCCACCGCGTCGACGCTGGCGGCCGGCCCCGGCGCCTTCGGCACCGCGCTCAGCAAGGACGGCAGCGCGCTGTATGTCAACAACCAGGCCAGCAGCACGGTGACGCGACTGGACACCGCCAGCGGGCAGGCCAAGGCGGTGATCACCGGCTTTGCGCAGCCGCGCCAGGGCGTGCGCCTGAGCCCGGACGGCGCGAAGCTCTACGTCACCAACTTCCTGGGCGACAAGGTGACCATCGTCGACACGCAGACCGACAAGATCGAGGGCGAGATCACCGGCTTCAACAAGATCCGCGCCATCTCCGTCACCGCCGACGGCAAGACCCTGTTTGCGGCCAACAGCGGCAGCAACGACATCGCGGTGGTGGACATCGCCGCGCGCCGCGTCACCGGCACCGTGCCGGTGGGCCGCGACCCCTACGGCGCCGCGCTCACGCCCGACGGCCGCTTCGTCTACTCGGGCAACTTGGCCGACAACACGGTGTCGGTGATCGACGTGGCCACGTTGAAGGTGGTCGCCACCATCGCCGGCTTCAAGCAGCCGCGCCAGGCCATCGTGTTCACGCGCGACGGCAAGACGGCCTACGTGCTGAACGAGGACCTGAGCATCTCCAAGGTCGAGCGTGCCGGGCAGCGAATCGTCGCCACGGTGGCCGCTGCGCAGGCGGTGGCGGCGTACTGAAAACCGGGAACTGTCAGAGAACCGGCGCACCGCACGACCGAGCCGGGGGCTTGCCGCTTCCGGTTCGCCCCGTTGTCGCCCCGCCCGCACAAAGGATCGAATGAAAACTCTGGCCAACCCCTGCCGGCGCCGCTTGGCGGCACTTTGTCTGGCCATGTGCACGCTGCCCGCCGCGTTCGCAGCTCAGGCCCAGACGGCCGCCCCGCCGGCGCTGGAACTCGTGGTGCTGGGCTCGGGCGGCCCGGGTGCCACCGGCCGCGCGGGCTCGGCCTTCGTGGTGTTGGTGGATGGCGTGGCGCGTGTTTTCGTCGACGCCGGCCCGGGATCTTTCGTGCTCCTGGGTGAAGCCAAGCTGGCGCTGGGTCGGGCCGACATCGTGCTGCTGACGCACCTTCATGTGGACCATGCCGGTGGACTGCCAGGCCTCTTCAAGGCCCGTGCGGTGTCCAACCGCGGGCCGGTCGATTTCAAGATCTTCGGGCCGGCAGGGCGGCGTGCGCTCGATGCCGACGATGCCGACTTCCCGGCCACCAGCCGCTTCATCGACCTCTTGTTCGGCAAGCAGGGCGCCTTCGGCTACCTGAAGGACTTCTCAACGCCGCTGCGCTTTCAAGTGAACGACATCGACGCACCCGCCACGGCGTCAGCCCTGCCCGAAGTGCGCACGGTGTTCGATGAGGGCGGCCTGCGCATCAGCTCCGTGGCCGGCCACCACCGCGACGCACCGGCGGTGGTCTACCGCATCGACCACGCCGGCAAGAGCATCACCTTCAGCGGCGACATCGACGCCAGCGGGCTGGCGGGTCTGCGGCGAATCGCCCAAGGCACCAGCCTGCTGGTCTTCAACAGCGTGGTGCTCGACCCACCCGGCTCGCCCGACGTGCTGTACACCTTGCACACGCCACCCAAGGCCATCGGCGAAGTGGCCGATGCGGTGCGCGCCGGCCAGCTGCTGCTGAGCCACCTGTCACCTGCGCTCGACGCGCAGCGTGATGCCGTCAAGGCGTCGATTGCCGCGCACTACGCCGGCGGGGTGGTGTTTGCGCAAGACGGTCAGCGGCTGGCGCCCTGAGGCGCGCAGCCGCCGGCGATAGTGCCGGTACCGGCCCCCAGTTCGACGCCCGTGCCCACCGACCCCACGAAGGTGATCACGCGAGCCATGCCGTCGGGCCGCAGGAACACGGCGGCGTCGAACTTCATGCGCTGGCCGACCGATGGGCTGCCGCTCACGAAACCTTCGGTGCCGACACCGCGGTCCAGGCCCCGCAAGTAGAAGGCGCCCTCCGTGGTGCCGAGGGCGTCGGCAAAGGTGCCCGAGAAGCTGAAGGTGTCGCTGGCCGGGTCGTAGCCGGCGAACGCGCTCGCCACATCCACGTCGCCGTTCTGCGGACCGATGTACGTGGGCAGTAGGTTGCCAATGGGGTCGGTGATGCCTTGCGCCAGCGCACCGGTCGCGGCGGTGAACAAGCTGGCCAGCAGCAGGAAGGTCAGGGTTCGCTTCATCGGAGCAATTGGTGGAGCGTGTCGGGCGGGTCAACTGCCGATGGCGTGACAGAAAAAGTTTTTGCGTGGGCCGGAATAGACCGCCTGCCGGCGCCGTCTGCCCTTGTGTCGGGACCTCATGGACCCTTCATCCACCACCGACCACCCTCACTTCACATCAAGCCTTCAACGGAGCCCTCCATGTTCAAGACATTCGCCTTTGCCGCCACCGCCCTGACGCTTGCCGCTGGCAGCGCCTTCGCCGCCCCTTCCGACGACGCCCGCACGCACTTCCAGGCCATCGCTTCGGGCGACACCCAGATCGTGATGCGCGCCTACGCCGACCAGGCCCAGCTGAACTGGGTCGGCGGCCCGCTGGACGGCACCTACGCCACCACCGACGCCATCCGCGGCACCTGGGAAAAGTTCGGCAAGGCCGTCGGCCCGCTGAAGCTCACCATCGGCTCCATCGAAGAATCGGCCAACCCCAAGGGCTCGACGGTCTCCGCCAACGTCGTCTTCGAAGGCAAGATGCCCATCAAGGTGCGCTACGTGCTGACCTACCGCGAAGGCAAGATCGTCAGCGAAACGTGGCAGATCGACCCCAAGTTGAACGTCGCCCTGGCAGCCACGGCCGAAACCGCCGGCAAGACCGCGACCTACTGATCCACCAGCGCCGCGCCGAAGGCGGCCTTGTTCATGCCAGTGCACGCTGGCACGGCGCTGCCTGCAGGCGCATGCCGGCTCGGTTCACACGGCGTATCGACAACGCAATACCCGCAAGCGCCCGTGCGTCTACCCGTTTGCAGTGGTCGAGCCACTGCTCACCCATCCCCCCAGGAGTTCCCCATGCGACACCCGCTTTCCAAATTTTCGGCCGTGCTGATGCATGCTGCCCTCGCGGCCGCGGCAGGCCTTGCTTCACTGCCCGGCCACGCTGCAGACGGCGCTGAATCCCTGACGTATCCGAACATCATCAAGATACGGGACGGCATGGGCGCACGCGGCGACCTCGCACCGATCGCACGCATCGTCTCGCCGCTGGCGGATTCGCAGATCGTGCCGGGCGAAGGCCGCATTGGCGCAGGCAGCGTGAATGGCACCGGCTTCGTGTTGAACATCGAGTGTTGACGATCGCCCAGAACTGACCCGCCGCGATCATTCAATACTGACCCACCCCTGAAGGCTACCCGAGGGTGCCTTGGTCTGTGGATATCTCTGCGGTTTTGGGGTCTGGGTTCGATCCTTTCCTGCGTTGCGTCGTTGACCGGGTTCTGGTCGCGGCCGTAGTCGTGCTGCTGTGCTTGAAGCGCCAGGAGTCGTTGCCGCTCTCGACGATGTGGCAGTGGTGCGTCAGCCGGTCCAGCAGGGCCGTGGTCATCTTCGCGTCGCCGAAGACGCTCGCCCACTCCCCGAAGCTCAGGTTGGTCGTGATGACCACGCTGGTGTGCTCGTAGAGCTTGCTCAGCAGGTGGAACAGCAAGGCACCTCCAGCCTGGCTGAACGGCAGGTAGCCCAGCTCGTCGAGGACGAGCATGTCCACGTACATCAGCCGGTGCGCGATCTGCCCAGCCCGGCCCGCGGCCTTCTCGGCCTCCAGCGCGTTGACCAGCTCCACCGTCGAGTGGAAGCGCACCCGCTTGCCATGCCGCTGGATCGCCTCGATGCCGAGTGCCGTCGCCAGGTGCGTCTTGCCCGTGCCCGGCCCGCCGATGAGCACCACGTTGTGCGCCGCCTCGGTGAAGGCGGTGGTGTGCAGCTTGCGCACCAGCGCCTCGTCGACCGCGCTGGCGCCGAAGTCGAAGCCTGCCAGGTCGCGGTGCGCCGGGAACCGGGCTGCGCTCATCTGGTACGCGATGGAGCGCACGTTGCGCTCGGCCCCTTCGGCGTCGAGCAACTGCTCGACGAGCTGCTCGGGCTCCAGCGCCGCATGCCGGCAGCGCGCCACCAGCTCCGGCCAGTTCGAGGCCATGCCGTGCAGCTTGAGCGCCTTCAGGCGCGTGACGATCTCGGTGCTCATGGCTGGGCCTCCTGGGGGCTTGTCGGTGTACCTCGCAGCGCGTCGTAGCGCTGCACGTCGGCGCGGGGCTCCTCCCGCAAGGCAGGCGTCGGCTGCGTCAGCTCGCGCAGCGCCGGCGCCCCGTCCTGCAGCCGCGCTAGCACGTTGAGCACATGCTCGGCACTGGGCCGCCCGGCTTCCAGCGCGATCTCCGCGGCCACCAGCACGGCCTCCAGCCCGTGCACCGGCACGGCGGCCAGCACCTGCGCCATCACCCGGTCGCCGCCCGCATGGCGCAGCAGGTGGCGTTGCAGCGTCTGCAGCACCTCGGGCATGGCCTTGAAGGGCGCGCCGTTGCGCAGCGCCCCGGGCTTGGTCTGCACCAGCGCAATGTAGTGCTGCCAGTCGTAGAAGGTCAGTTCCCGCTCGAAGCTGCGCGCATGGCGCGCTACCGCCACGCCCTCGGCCACCAGCACCACGGCCTCGGGGTAGGCGCGCAGGCTGAGCACCTCGTTGACGTGGCGGGTCGGCACGCTGTAGCGGTTGCGCTGGAAGTGCACCAGCGCCGTCGCCGACACGCGCACGGGCTGCTCGACGTAGCCGTCGAAGGGCCTGGGGCACGGCATGAGCCGCGTGCGCTCGTCTTGCAGCACCTCGGCCACGCTCAGCGCGGACCACTCGGGGTGAGCCGTCTCCTCCCAGCACTGACGGCAGCGCTCGGCCAGCCAGGCGTTCAAGGTGGCCAGGTCGCTCCAGCGCCGCTCGCCGGCCTCGCGCCACACCTGGCGCCGTCGGTCCTGCACGTTCTTCTCGACCACGCCCTTCTCCCAGCCACTGCCCGGGTTGCAGAACTCGGGCTCGAACAGGTAGTGCGAGCACATGGCCTGGAAGCGCGCGTTGACCGAGCGCGCCTTGCCCACGCCCACACGGTCCACCGCCGTCTTCATGTTGTCGTAGATGCCTCGGCGCGGCACGCCACCCAGCGCCTCGAAGGCCCGCGCGTGCGCGTCGAACAGCATCTCGTGGCTCTGCGCAGGGTAGGCCGTCAACCAGAAGGCCCTCGAACTCGCCAGCTTGGTGTGCGCCACCTCGAGCCGCCGGCGCAGTCCGCCCACGAAGACGTACTCGCAGCTCCAGTCGAACTGGAAGGCGTCCCCCAGCTCGAAGCTCATCGGCACGAAGGCCGCACGCCGCGGCGCGCTGGCCTGCCGCTCACGCCAGCGCCGCACCCACACGACCACCCGCGGGTAGCTGCCCGCGTAGCCCAGCGCGCGGATCTGCTCGAACAGGGCCTTGGCCGTGCGCCGCTCGCGCACCGGGCGGTGCGCATCGGCACGCAGCGCCGCCTCCAGGTGCTCGGCCCACGGGTCGAGCGCGCTCGTCGCACGGCGCTCGGGGTACTTCGGCTCGGTCACGCCGTCCTCGCGCAACCACTGCCGCACGGTGTTCCTCGACAAGCCCGTGCGCCGCGCCACCTCGCGGATGGACAGGCCATCTCGCAGGTGCATCCTTCTGATCTTGGCCAACATCGCCACGCTGATCACTCCTGGCTCTCCCCGCTCGTCCATCGAGCAGGGCAGTGTGTTTGCGTGGGTCAGCTTTCGACGATCGCGATGCCCTCAGGTGGGTCAGTTTTCAGTGATCGTCAACACATCGAGGTCGTCACGCGCGACGCGACACCGATCGCCGCGAAAGAATCGCTCAACATCAGAAACACCGCGCTTCTCGGCCAGGTCAACCCGAACATTCCGGGCCTCTATGTCTTCCTCGACACCGACCTCGTCAAGCCCGACGGTGGCGTGATCCCGAAGAACACCAACCTGGCGAACCTCTTCAACATCCTGGGCACCGACGACACGCCCGGCGCGGGCGTGACGCTGTGGCTGGGCTGGCACGTGCTTGAATCGCTGCCGCTCGACACGAGCCGCTTCAACATCACCACCGCCGTGGTCGACACCGCCGGTCGCATCGGCTTCGACAGGGTCTCGATGGCGGTGCTGCGCGGCGGTATCACATCGGGGCAGGCACTGACGCCCCTTCCGATCGATGTGTTCGATGACGGCATCGACGACGCGGACGGACCGGAGGTGACGATGATCGCGCCCCGCGTGCCGTCGCGTGTGTCACCCGGGCCGCAAACCGGCAATCCGACGCCGCCTGCGAATGCATCGCTGTTCTTCATTCAAGTGGCGGCGCTGGACCGCTCGCGTCACGGCATCGGCGTCAGCGAAAACGGCCAAGGCACGGCGGCCCGCTCGGTGTTGGGAACCATCCTGGATGGCAGCCAGATCCAGAACCCGATCACGCATCCCAGCAACGGCACGAACCGCAATTTCCCGGGTCTGAACGTGACCTTCGACGTGCCCTTGCGTCAGCCCAACGGCAACGTGGTGCCGGCGGGCTCGAACCTGGCGCCGATCTTCAACGTTGCCGGCAGCGAGCTGGACGCTGACGGCTATGTCGTGACGACGGCCGATTGGGTGGTGGGGGGATCGCTCCTGATGCCTGCGGGCAAGCGTTCGGTCACGATCACCGCCCGGGTCACCGACAACGCCAACCGCACCCGCAGCGTCAGCCACGTCGTGGGCATCAGCCCGGTCGAGAACGGCCAAAACCTGACGCCCGCACCCTGAGAACGAGGCCGCGCGGCTCCGACCATGGAGCCGCGCTGGACGCACAGGGCAGCGGCAGCCTGCCACCCTGCACAACCAACACCCCATCTTTTTCACGCCTGCGGAATAAAAGGCCTGAGCGTGCCGTCTGCCCCGATGTGAGCAACATCTCACCCACGCTGCCCGATCCGCCACCACCTCCACGGAGCTTCCCATGTTCAAAACCCTCGCCATCGCCGCATCTGCGGCAACTTTTTTGGTCACTGCCGGCTGTGCCAACATGGTCGAGCCGCCTGCCAAGGCGCCCGCCATGTTGTCTGGCGGCGCGCTCGTCACACCCGCTGGCATGACCCTCTACACCTTCGACCAGGACGTGGCGAACAGCGGCAAGAGCGCCTGCAACGGCGGCTGCGCCGCGCTCTGGCCGCCGATGATGGCCACCGCCACCGACCGGACCACGGGTGCCTACAGCATCGTCACTCGCGACGATGGGTCACGCCAGTGGGCCTACAAGGGCAAGCCGGTGTACACCTACAAGGCCGACCAGAAGGCCGGCGACCGCAGCGGCGACAACTTCAAACAGGTCTGGCACATCATCAAGGAATGACGCCTGTACACCCGCCTGCACACCCAGCTTCGCGCGGGCTCACCCCATCTTCAACATCTTGATGAACGACGACCATCAACTGCTGAGCTGGGTGCCGCGCCTGCGCCGCTATTCCCGGGCGCTGGTGAACAACCGTGACGACGCCGACGACCTGGTGCAGGACACGCTGGAGCGGGCCTGGGCCAAGTCGGGCCTGTGGGGCGGCGTGGCGGACATGCGCGCCTGGCTCTTCAGCATCATGCACAACCTGCACGTCGATGGCGTGCGCCGGCCCAGGCTGCACACCGTGACCATGGACGATGACACCCCCGAGGTGCCGGTGATGCCGACGCAAGGCGACAGGTTGGCGGTGCTGGACCTGCAGGCCGCGCTGGACCTGCTGCCCGTCGAGCAGAAGGAAGTGCTGCTGCTGGTGGCGCTGGAAGACATGGCCTATGCCGACGTGGCGCAGGCCCTGGGCATTCCCATCGGCACGGTGATGTCGCGCTTGTCGCGCGGCCGTGAGCGCCTGCGCGGCCTGATGGAAGGTCGTGCCGAACCCGTGCGGCTGAAGGTCGTCAAATGAATGCATTGCGAAGCACCCTATGAGTACCGATCGCCCATCGCCGCCCACCCTCCCGCCCACCCCCCCGGTCACCGAGGCCGAGCTGCATGCGTTTGTCGATGGCCGTCTGCCCGCAGAGCGTGAGGCCGAGATCGCCGCCTACCTGGCCGCGCGCCCCGACGATGCGCAGCGCGTCGAGGCCTACCGTGCGCAGAAGCGCGAGCTGCACGCCCTGTTCGACCCCGTGCTGGACGAGCAGCCGCCGCAACGCCTGCTGAAGTCGGCGCGCCCGCGCGCCGTATCGCCGACGCCTTGGTACCTGCAGCGCTTGGCCGCCGGGCTGGCTATCGCCGTCATCAGCGGCGCCACGGGCTGGGGGCTGCGCGGCGTCGGACCTGGAACAGCCGGTGACGATGCCGCCCGCATGGCGGCTGTGCAACCGGCCCCAGGTGGTTTGACTTTGGTGTCTGCGGGTGGCTTCGCGCAGCGTGCCGCCGTCGCGCACGCGGTCTACAGCCCCGATGTGCGCCGGCCCGTGGAAGTGGACGCCGCGCACGAAGACCAGCTCGTGGCCTGGCTGTCCAAGCGCATGGGCGCGCCGATGAAACCGCCGCACCTGCAGGCGCAGGGCTACACGCTGGAAGGTGGGCGCCTGCTGCCAGGTGGCCAGGGGCCGGTGGCTCAGTTCATGTACCGCAACCAGCAGGGCAGCAAGCTGACGCTGTACGTGTCCAATGACGTGGCCGACGTCGGCAGCGCCGCGGGCTCGGGCGGGGCCGCGAAACCGGATGCGAAACCGGGTGCGAAGAACGCTGACACCGCCTTCCGCTTCGCGCAGGAAGGCGCCGTCAACGTGTTCTATTGGGTCGACGGGCCCTTCGGCTATGCGCTGTCGTCCGACGCCGACCGCAGCGTGCTGGCGCGGGTGTCGGCCGAGGTCTACCAACAGCTGGGCGCACCGCGCTGAAGGCCACGGCAAGTCCCGCAGCGCAGGCGGTTTGCACCGCCATGGAATGAATTGGCCTGAAGCGCGCTCTTTGCTGCGAGCGCCTGACGCACCGACACAGCCCTTCGTTGGGTGCAAGGTCGCGCGTCACAGGCCCCAGTCCACCTTTGCACTGAACAAAGAAAGCACCCATGACCACCCAACGTCGCGACATCCTCAAATACTCGCTGGCCGCCGCAGCCGCCAGCGCGCTGCCCGCAGCGCAAGCCCAGGCGCCGTCCAGCGCCGCCGCCGCCACCGGCATCGACCCGCGCGACCGCGTCTTCATCACCAACGAAGACTCCAACACGCTGGTCGTGATCGACCCCAGGACCAACACCGTCGAGAGCACCATCAACCTGACCAGCTTCGACGAAGACCCGCGGCCGCCCTTCCGCTATGTCACCGCCGGCGTGGCGCCGACGCACGCGGCGATGATCCACAAGCCGCTGTACCACGCTGCATCGACGCCCACGGCGCGGTGCCGTCGCCCGACGGCCGGCTGCTGGCCACCAGCGGGCGCGGCTCGAGCAACATCTACCTCGTCGACGCCGAGCAGCGCCGCGTCATCGGCAACACGCCCAACCCGGCCGCTGGCATGACGACCAACCCCGAACGCCTGAGCAGCGGGCTGCTGCTGGGCCGCGAACCGCACGAGCCCACCTTCACGCGCAACGGCAAGGAGCTTTGGGTGACGCTGCGCGGGGAAGACCGCATCGCCATCGTCAACGTCGAACTCGCCCTGCGTCAGTTGAAGGGCACCGACAACACAGGTTCGACGGCCATCCGCCAGTTCCTGCCGACGATCAACGGCCCGGCCCAGGTATGGTTCAACCGCGAAGGCACGCTGGCCTTCGTGGCCAGCCAGAAGGTGTCGCAGGTCGACGTGTTCCGTGTCAACCCGGGCGCCGATGGCCACAGCCAGCCGCAGCGCGTGACGACACTGGACATCAGTGCGCAGGACAAGCCCGGCTTCACGCCCTTCATGAAGACCACGCCCGACGGCGCCGAGGTGTGGTTCTCGCACAAGCTGGCCGATGCGCTGTCTTCTCGCTCGACGCGGGGCGGTTTCGACCTCATTGACAGCGTGCCGCTGGGCATGGGCGCGCGGCCCAACCACGTCGAGTTCGTCAGCAACGCGCGCGGCAGCGTGGTCTATGCCAGCCTGGCGCGCATCGACGACGGGGCCCCGGCGGCGTCGCCTCCAGCCCCATCGCCATCATCGACCGCAGCGCAGCCAGCGGCCAGCGCAAGGTGGTCGGCACCTTCTTCAGCCACGGCCGCGAATCGCACGGGCTGTGGACCAACCCCGAGAACACGCTGCTCTACGTGGCGCACGAGCAGGACGAACTGCCCGGCACGCCCAACGCCGGCCAGACGGTGTGCAGCGCCTTCGACGTCAGCGACCCGCTGAAGCCGGTCTTCATCGCGCAGATTCCGCTGGGCAACCTGACCCTGCCTTCCGGAGCGCTGCGCAACAAGAAGAGCATCAACCTGGTCTACGTGCGCGTGGGTGCCAAGGGGCAGACTGCATGAAGGGCATGAAGGGCATGAGGGGCGGACACGCCCAACATGGAGTCAGTGCCTTCGAGCGCGAGATGGACGCTTCGATGGCCCGCATGATGCAAGACATGCACGGCCCGGGCTTCGTGGGCCAGGCCGACATCGACTTCCTGGCGATGATGATTCCGCACCACGCCGGCGCCGTCGACATGGCGCGGCTGGTGCTGCAGCACGGCCGCGACCCGGCCACGCGGCAACTGGCGGAGGAGATCATCGCCGGCCAGACCATCGAGATCGAGAGCATGACGCGGCGGCTGGCGGCCTTGCAGCAGCGCTCTAGCGCGGGTTCGGCAGCCGAATTTCCATCGCTGGGTGGCACGCGCGGGCCGTGATGCCCAGCCTGAGGGTAAGCACTGACGATGGCGATGGAATGAACCGCAGCGCTGTCCGCTCTTGATCACCATGCTGTTCCAGTCTGCCGAGTCCCGCTACAACCAATGGGTGCGGGACCATTACCGCTTCCTGCTGCGCAGCGCCTGGGCGCTGACAGGCTCGCGTGCCATCGCCGAAGACGTGGTGCAGGACTGTTTTGCCAACGCCTGGAAGCACCGCGAGCAGTTGCGCGATGCGGCCTTGGCGCGGGCCTGGCTGTTCCAGATCATGCGGCGCGCCGCCTTCCGCCAGGCCGCGCCGGGCATGCAGTCGCTGGACGACGACGAGCAGCCCGAGCAGGCCGCCCCCGACGCCGGGCTGGACGACAAGCTGGACGTGGTCAAGGCGCTCGCGCGGCTGGCGCCCATCCACCGCGAGGTGCTGGTGCTGTTCTATTTCGACGACATGCCCACCGCGCAGATGGCCGAGGCGCTGGAGATTGCGCCCGGCACCGTGCTGTCGCGCCTGGCTCGCGCGCGCGACGCGCTGAAGCAGGTGATGGGCGTGCCAGTGCGGGCACCCGGCGGCGCCCAGGTCACGCCCTTGCGGAAGACCCCGTCATGAAGCGCGAACTCCGGCCGCCCGAGTTGCCCGACAGCGCGTTCGACTTGCGCACGCGCGCCGAACTGGCGCTGGCCTTCGAGCCCATCGACGCCCCGCCGCACTTGTACCGCAAGGCGCAGCCGCTAATGGCGCGGCGCAGCTTCCAGCGCGCCGTGCTGGGCCTGCTGCTGGCAGGCAGCGGCACCGGCGCCGTGCTGGCCATGCGCCCGCCAGAACTCGTGCGCGGCGCCATCGAACACGAATACTTCGAGCGCACGCTGCGCGGCACCTTCATGGCCAGCGCGCCCTTGCTGCAGCACCTGGGGCTGGCCGGCCAACAGGTGGTGCCCGGCTTCCCGCAGCTGATGCGGCCTTGCGACATCGACGGCCACCTCGTCTACCACCTCACCACCTTCTTCGAGAAGGGCGGCATGGTCACCGTGTTCGCCTTCGACAAGGCGGTGGCACTGACGGAGGGCAGCGGCTGGTGGGGCAACGTGCACTGGAAAGTCATCACCTCGCGCGACGGCAAGCCGCTGGTGCTGGTGGCGCAGAAGAAGCAGGCCCTGGCCGTGGCGCAAAGCCAGTTCGGTCCAGCCACCGACATGTCCCCACCGAATTCCACACCGACCCCCAAGGAGACCCGATGAACAAGACCTTGAACTCGCTGCCGCGGCGCCAGATGCTGGCCGGCAGCGCCAGCGCCCTGGCCGCGGCCGGCCTGGCCACTTTCACGCGCGGTGCCGCCGCGGCTGGCGAAACCCCAGTGGCCAGCGCCACGCCCAAGCCGCTGCCCGCCTACGTGGCGTGGAAAGACCCGGCCAGCGTCATCGTGCACAGCAGCACCACCATCGAGACCAAGCGCGCAGCCTTCGGCAGCGGGGTCATCACGCCGGGCGAGCAGCTCTACATCCGCAACAACCTGCCGGCGCCCGACGCGTCCATCGTCGCCGACCGCGACGCCTGGCAGGTGGCCATCGAAGGCGTGAAGGCGCCGCGCACGCTGACGCTGCGCGAGCTGAAGACGATGGGCGTGGAGACGACCGCGATGGTGCTGCAGTGCTCGGGCAATGGTCGCGGCTACTTCCCCAGCAAGCCCAGTGGCACACCCTGGCAGGTGGGCGCGGCGGGTTGCGTGATGTGGACCGGCGTTCCGGTGCGCGTGGTGGCCGAAGCGCTGGGCGGCGTCGTGCCGGGCGCCGGTTACCTGACCGGCACCGGCGGCGAGAAGCTGCCCGAAGGCCTGGACCCGCTGAGCATCATCGTCGAGCGCTCGGTGCCGGCCGCCGCGATGGCCGACGCGCTGCTGGCCTGGGAGATGAACGGCGTGCCGATCTCGCTGGCCCACGGCGGGCCGCTGCGCCTGATCGTGCCCGGCTACACCGGCGTGAACAACATCAAGTACATCAAGCGCCTGGCCTTCACGGCCAAGGAAACCGAGGCGAAGATCATGTCGCACGGCTACCGCATCTCGCCGCCGGGCGGCAAGGGCGACCCGAGCCAGCCGTCGGTGCAGGAGATGTCGGTCAAGTCGTGGATCAACTCGCCGGCGCCTGATGCATCCAGCGTCAAGGCCGGCCTGGTGCAGGTGCAAGGCGTGGCCTTCGGCGGGCTGAACGGCATCAAGCGCGTCGAGGTGTCGCTGGACGGCGGCAAGACCTGGAACGACGCGCGGCTCACCGGGCCCGACCTGGGCCGCTATGCCTGGCGACAGTTCGTGCTGGCCGCGAAGCTGCCCGCTGGCAGCCACACGCTGGCCAGCCGCGCCACCGACACGGCCGGCAACGTGCAGCCCGAACAGCGGATGGAAAACGCCGGCGGCTACAACAACACGAGCTGGGCCGACCACGCCGTGAAAGTGACGGTGGCCTGATCATGCGCAGCACCATCCAGCAGCGCTTCATGTTGCATGCAATGAGGGTCGCGTCGGTGCTCGTCGCCGGCCTGGCGCTGCCCGTTCTACCCGCGCTGGCGGCCGACGACAGCGCGCAACTCGCGCTAGGGAAGAAGCTGTTCCTGCAAGGCGTCGTCCCGTCGTGCGCCGTTTGCCACACCTTGCAGGCCGCGGGCGCCGAGGGCGCCGTCGGCCCGGTGCTGGACGAGTTGAAGCCCGACGCTGCGCGCGTGGCGAAGGCGCTGCGCAACGGGCTGGGCCAGATGCCCTCGTACAAGGACAAGCTCACCGAAGCAGAGATTGCGGCGCTGGCGCTCTACGTGTCGAAGGCCAGCGGGGGTGCCAAGTGAAACTTCAGGTGGGTGGAATCTGTGGTGCATCCCCACCGATAAAGGCTCGTCCGCGCGGGCCGCAAGACGCTGACTGGCACCGAAACGCAGGGCATCTTCATCGGTCGCCGCCGTCGGCAGCGACTGCTTCTCAACTCCTCGACAGACTGGATTGGGTCGTGATCGTGAGGTCAGCACCGCGAAGACCGGCCGTTCAGCAGGGGGCTGGTCGAGCGGCCACTGTCGGCGGCGTCCACGAACTGGTAGTCCCGGCCACTAACGGTCCGTCATCAAAGGCAGCTTTCCGGTCGCTTGCTACTGGCCGAAAAATGCCGATGCATGGCTGTCCAAACAATGTTCCATGGTCCTTCCCGCCTGGGGCGAGTTCGAAGCCGCGCTCACTGCGCGTTAGCGGTGGAATGCCAGCCGCTTCTTGCCGCGCGTGAGATGGACGGGCACCGCCGACTGCGTGACGTTGAACTCTCAGGCTGCGCGCGACACGCCGCCCAGAACCGCCGGTGCAAGAACGGTGGCGAGCTTACGGATTGGTCCCATCCGCAGGCCCGCGACGGGCATGCTGGCAGTGTTGCTGCACTTGCGTCCGCGGGGCCTTGCCGAATGCCACCGCGCGGGATCGGCGAGACTCAGGTCAGGCCCATCTCACGCGCCCGCGCCACCGCTTCCGTGCGGTTGCGCGCGTCCAGGACATGGAGAACGGCCGCGACGTGCAGCTTGACGGTTCCCTCGGCCAGGCCGAGAGCACGCGCGATGTACTTGTTCGATGCGCCCGTGCCCAGCCAGACCAGCACCTCGGCCTGGCGCGGCGTCAACCCGGCCGGCGCGGCGGCCACCGGGGGCGTTTCGGCGCTGGAGGTCAGCGCCGGGTGGTCGATGCCGCTGCCGTCGAGCAGCCCCGCCAGCACGTCGAGCATCAGTTCGGGAGGGGTGGACTTGCGCAGGCAGCCGTGCGCACCCGCGGCCAGCACCTCGCGCGCTTCGATCGCACTTTGCGACCCGCTCACCACTACGATGGGCACGCCCGGGTGCTCCGCCCGCCATCGCGCCACCGAGGCGGCGCCCTGGGCACCGGGCATGCGCAGGTCGAGCAGCAGCAGTTCGGCGTCGGGGGCCTGCGCGAGCGCCGCGGTCACTTCGGCGGCGTTGGCGGCTTCAAGGACCTCGGCGGCAGGCGCCACCTGCTGCACCAGGCGCACGAGGGCGTCGCGGAACAGCGGATGGTCGTCGGCCACGATGATGTGCATGTGCCCATTGTCGCGGCCGAACGCAGGCTCATTTCTTGAAGTTCGCCGCCACGCGCGCGAGCCCGGCGTCGTACACGCCTTGGATCACTTCCTTGGCCTTGTCGTCGGGGGCTCCCTTGGCATTGAAGGTGCCGGTCCAGCTGACGATGCTCTTGCCGGCAGCACCCGTCATCACGGTCAGCGTCGAGGCGTACTGTTGCACCGGCAGCGGGCCGCTCTGGATGACGTAGCTGTAGCTCATCTTCGAGTCGCTCAGGGCCGTTCGCTTTTCGACGATGGTGCCGCCGCCGCCAGCCAGTGTCAGCGTGCGGATCCCGCCCTTCTGCGTGCTCGCCACCACTGCCGGGTGCCAGACGTCCAAGTGGTTGAAGTTGCCGACCAGCTTCCACACCGTGGCGGGTGCCGCATCGACCTCGACTTCACGGCTCACGCTCAGGCTGCCGCCGGCCTGGGCGGCGCCCGCTGCCGCAACCAGGGCGATGGCAGCCAAACGGCGTGGGGCGGCGAGAATGGATCGGTGCGGGTTGTGCATGAAGGGAGTCTCCGTTGTCGTGGTGGGAAAGGTGGTGGCCCGGGCCTCGCAGAGCCGAGGCGATTCTTGAGGCAGCCGCCCAGGGCGGCCATATGCCTTCGGCCATAGGCGGCGCCGACACAAACCCGCAGGCTTCGGGCTGGCCGTTGCTAGCAGCGGCGGTCGTGCTGCTGCTCGGCTTGGCGCTCAGCGTGCTCGGCACCCGGGCGCTGGCGATCGATCGCGCCGAACGCGAACGCCTGCACCTTGCGCAGCAGGCGGCCACTCAGGTGCGTCAGCTCGAACTGGCATTGCAACTCGCGCTCGAATCGCTGACCTCGGTGAAGGCCTTCCACGATGCCGGCGGCGCGCTCGATGAACGCCAGTTCGAACGGTTCGTGCGCTCCGATGCGGCCTTCCACGAGGGCACGGTGGCGCTCGGCTGGGCGCCGCGCATCGGCGAGGCCGAACGCCCGGACTTCGAGGCGGGTCTGCGCGAGCGCAGCGGTCGGCCAGAAGCCATTTTCGAGGCCACGGGGCACGGCCTGCGCCGCATCGTCGCGCGCTGCAACGACTGCTACGCGGCGCAGTATCTCACCGCCCTGCAGGGCGGTGACGTCACGCCGGGGCTCAACCTGCCGTCGCTGCCGTCGCGTGCCCAGGCGATTGCCAACGCGCTGGCCAGTGGCCGCGTCGCCGCCAGTAAGGCCCGCCGCTCCGATGCCTGGGGCGCCGATGGCGACACCGTGATCCAGGTCTTCCAGCCCGTCTGGCCAGACGGCGTTCCGGCACCGGGCCAGCAGCTGGCCGGGCTGGCCTTCGGCGTCTTCAACGTCAGCGCCTTGCTGCGCCGCATCTTCCCGCGAGCGCAGGCCGATACCGCCTATGTCGCCCTGTTCGACCTGGACGCACCGGCAGTCGAGCAGCGCCTGTTCACGCTGGGGGCGGCAACGGCGGCAGATGGGAACGGCGAGGGTGCGGGCGACTTCGCCAGCGCACGCGAAAACGCGCCAGAGGCCTACGTGCACGAGTTCCGCGTGGCCGACCGCCACTGGGTCGGCCTGTTCAGCCCAGCCGAAGGCTCGGCTTGGATGCCGTGGCTGCTGCCGCTAGCGGCCCTGCTCGGTGGCGCGCTGTTGACCGGGCTGCTCGCCGTCTACCTGTTCGCCGCGCTGGCACGTGGTCAGCAGGTGGCGCGGCTGGGCGGGAGACTCGTTGCTCAGCAGGTCGCGGTGGCCCTCGAGCGGGAGCAACGCCGACAGGCACAGGCCACGGCCAGCGCGCGCAGCGCCTTTCTGCAAGCCGCTAGCCACGACCTGCGGCAGCCACTGCACGCGCTCGGCCTGTCACTCGGTCTGCTGGCCGCGCAGCCTGCCGTGGCACGAGACGGCACATTCACCACTCAGCTGCAGCAGTCCGTGGCCGCGCTGCATGCGATGTTCGACGCCCTGCTCGACCTCGGCCGGCTCGAAAGCGGCCACCTGCAACCCGCGCTGCGCAACTTCGATGTGGCGCCCTTGCTGCAACGGCTTGGCGAAGAAGCAGCCCTGCAGGCCGGGCGCAGCGGACTGCGTTTGGTGGTGCGTGTGTCGCCCCGGTTGTCCGTGGTCAGCGACCCGCTGCTGGTCGAACGCATCGTGCGCAATCTGCTTGCCAACGCCCTACGCTACACCGCTCAAGGCTGGGTGGCGCTGCGCGCGGTGCGCCGGGCGGGCGAGGTGGAAATCCAGGTACTCGACAGCGGCCCCGGCATCGCCCGCGCACAGCGCGAACGGATCTTCGAGCCCTATGTGCGCGATGCCCACCATGCCGACGGAGTGGGCCTGGGCCTGGCCATCGTCCGCGCCCTGGCCGGTAGCCTTGGCCACCGCGTGCGCGTTGCCTCGCGCCCGGGGCGGGGCAGCGTCTTCGCGCTGCAACTGCCGGTCGCCGCAGGCGCGGAGCCCGACGTCGCAGCAATCTCAGCAGCCCCACCCGGAGCACTGGCCGGCCGCCGGCTGCTTCTGGTGGACGACGAGCCAGAGGTTCTCGACGCCTGCGCGCGGCTGCTGCGCGCCTGGGGCGCCGAAGTGGACACTGCACGCGACGTCGAGTCGGCCACCCGCCTGGTCGACGCAGCCGCACCGCCGGTCACCGGCCACGACCTGCTTCTAATCGACGAGCACCTCGGCCGCGCGAGCGGCAGCGCTTGGCTGCTGGCGCTTCGTGCGCGTGGCAGCGCCAGCCCCGCGCTGCTGATCAGCGCCGATGCCACGCCTGACTTGCGTGATGCCGCACAGGCCTGCGGTGCGCCCCTGCTTCGCAAGCCGCTGACGCCATTGAAGCTGCGTGCAGCCATCAGCGCCGCACTGCGCCAGACTGCTGGCCGATGAAACCGTCGCCACGTCCTGTCGGTCCTTCACTGCGGTGGCGCGGAATCGCAGGCCCGTGGGCCTTCATATTGGCGGCTGCTGCCGGCGCGGCCGGGGAAGAAGAAGCCGCCGCCGCAACGCCCGTGTGCCGGCTGCCATAGCGCACACCGCCTCCGGCGCGTGGTCAACTGGCCGGCACGTTGGTGGCTTGGAATCGAGTTCGGCGAAGAGCCGCTTTGGGTCGATTCCGGCTGGCCAGGATTCGCGCCAAGCCGCCGGATAGCGGTCGCACACCGAACGG
The DNA here is from genome assembly GCF_000576205.1 of Methylibium sp. T29. Lineage (NCBI taxonomy): Bacteria > Pseudomonadati > Pseudomonadota > Betaproteobacteria > Burkholderiales > Sphaerotilaceae > Methylibium > Methylibium sp. T29. The sequence continues at coordinate 25,646 of NZ_AZND01000015.1, forward strand.
TCGGATGGCTTGCGCTATCTCTTCCAGAACGCCTCTACAGCCTTCATTCGACGGCGTTTCTCGGTGGTGACGTAGACCGTCGTGGTGGCGAGTGACGCGTGCCCCAGGTTCTGTTGCGCGACCTCGATGGGCATGCCGCTCGCGATCGCATGGCTTGCGTGCGAGTGCCGCATCCAGTGCGTGCTGGCCTTAGTGAATCGCTCCGCGCCTTTCGCGTCGCCCTGCCCTCTCAGCACGCCAGCGCAGTCTTCAAAGAAGCGTTTGATCTGGTCGTAGAACGTCGTCGCGGCGATCCCTTGCCGCGGGTCGATCACCTGCCCGGTACTCAGTCCCGGCGCGCGCTCAGCCGCGTCGCTGGCCTTGCCGAGCAGGAACGCCCCCTGGTTGCCGATGTCCTCCGGGTCCGCATCGAGCCCCCGCGAAACCAGGTACCTGGCCAGCTCACCCACCACATCGGCCGGCAGCGGCACCTCGCGTTCCTTCTGCCCCTTGCCGATCACCCGCAGCAGCCAGCCTTCCATGGCTGATCGTCTGACGCATCGGCCGGGTACTCGACCCACTGCAGATCATCGACGGTTGCCGCCACAACTTCCGACAACCGCAGCCCGGTCGCATAGAGCAGGTGCAGCCCGAAAGTCAGCCGCTGGTTCGCCGATGTCGCAGGCAGCATCTTCAGCTGCCCTTCGATGAACTGCCACTGCGCCAGGCTGAAGCTCCGCCCCGCGTTCACCTTCGGCCCCGAAGTTCGTGGCACGCCCACGGCTGACCACGGGTTCCCCATCAGGTAGTTCTGGTCGACGAGAAACCCGTACAGGTTCTTCAAGATCGTCACCGCATGCCGCTGCGCCGAGGCCGACAGCGGCCCCTCGAAGGGCCGCCACAGCGGCGACCAGCGCTCACGCCCGCGGTCGCCACACCAGCGGCTGCGCGGCTGCGGGTCGGCCAGGAAATCCCGGTACTCGATGCAGTCCTCGTTGCTCATCGAGGACAAGGCCTTGCCCTTGTGCGTGATCGCCCAGAGCAGAAAGCGCTCGGCTTCCTTGCGGTAGGCGCGCTGGGTGTTCGAAAGCGCCTGCAGCCAGTCCATGCCCTGCTCGACGCCGGTGTCCCGTTGGCGCCGGCGCGCCTTGAGGTGCGCCTTCTGCTCGGGGGTGAGGCCATGCTTGGAGCGCAGCCAGGCGAGGATGGCCTGGTAGTCGTTGGTCGCCTTCAGCAGGCACTGCGCCTGCGGTCGGCGGTACAGGCCGCGCGTGCCGTCCAACTCGGCCGGCACGAGGAACTTCTCAATCGGGCGGATGTCGGTGGCCGGCAGGACCACAGCGTTCAGCTCGTGCGCGTAGAGCTTGCTGCGCGGCATCGCCACATGGCGGCCGAGCTGCAACTCGATGCTGTCCTGATGCTCACGCAGCCACTCGACGATGCGCAGGGCTTTGCCCTCCCCCATCGCTTTGATGCCGGCGTGCCACCGCCGCCCGACACCGTTGATGCGCTCGACCAGCTGGGCGAGCGTGAAGATGTCGGCCGCCTCCAGGTGGCTGGCCAGCGTCGGGTTCAGCCAGGCCGCAACCGAGTCGCCGGCCTTCGGCGACTGGGCGACCAGGCTTTCAAGCCAGCGCAGCGCTTCGAGCTGGCGCGCGATCAGCCGGGCGCGCCGGCGCAGGCGCTGCGTCGCGCGACCGTACTCGGCCTCAAAGGCGGCGATCTGGTCGGCCTGACGCTCGTCTTCGAGTCCATGCGCTTCGGCGAAGGCTTCGAGGCTGGGCAGTTCGAGCGACGGGTCGGCGATGCGGGTCGCGTCGATGCGCACCAGGCGCGCGGTGCCGAAGCGGTCTTCGCGCTTCGCGGCTGCGGCGAACTCGTCGCGGATCCAGGCGATGGTGGCGCGCACGGTGCGCTGGTTGGTGGCCTCGCCTTCGACGCGGAAGTAGCGCTCCCAGCTTTCGCGGGGATCGAGGCCTTGCACGACCGAGCGCATGAACGCGAAGTGGCCGACGTGCAGCTTGCGCTTCCGGGCGGCGCTGACCGGTGCGAGGCTGCGCGTCGGTGTTCGCGTCGAGGTGCCGAACAGCGGCGCCAGAGCACCTGCGCCCTGCCCTGCCCGTGCAGCCTTCGGCCGCTTCGGGCTCGGGCTGGCCAGCGCCTTGTCGTCGCGCGCGTTCATTGCGCGAGCCGCGACAGCGCGGCGGCCAGGTTGATGCGGGCCTGCGCTTCGAGCAGCGCGACCGCGTGCTCGCCGTGGTAGAGCCGCGGTCGGTCGAGGAAGCTCTGCAGGACCTGCGCCCTCGCCTCCTGATACCGGAAGCCCGGCACCCACGCGTACTCCTTGCGCACGTCCTGGTCGTAGCGCTCGAAGCGTTCCGCCGGACTGCCGAGGATGGACAGGTCGATGTCGACGAGCAGCTGAGCGTCCAGGCTCGACCCGAGCGTGGCTGGCGCGTCGTGCTGCGTGGCCATCACTAGGTCGTGCACACGCTGCGCCGTGTCGCTGTCGGCGCCGGCACGCACAAGCGACCGGGCCGCCCACGCGGCACTGTTCAGTTCATTGCTACTCGCCTGGGGGTCGTAGATTGCATCGTGGAACCACAGCGCGATCGCCACCTCGCCCGCGCGCGGGCTGTGCTCGCGCCACCGCGTCCACAGCGCCAGGCACTCGCGCAGGTGCCGTTGATCGTGATAGTGCCGCTGCGGTTCCGACCAGGCGGTCATGAGTTCGGCCTGCAATCCAGCCGGCGCCGGCCGGCCCAGCGCCGACCAGGCTGCAGCCCACGTCGCGCCGAGCGCGGCGTCGTCAAGCGGGGTCGGGTAGCTGTCAGTCACCAAGGTGGCCGGCAGTCACTGCGCCTCGGGCCACTTCAGGCCCCACTGCTCGATCACCGCCCTCACCCGTCGGTCGCCGTCGGGCACCAGGCTGTGCAGGTCGGACTGGCCCCAGCGCAGCGCGTCGATGCACAGCAGCATGTCGTCGCTGATGGCTTCGTCGACCGCGCGCAGCTCGAACAGATCGAAGGGGAAGGCCTCGCCGTTGTAGGTCGCAGCGATGAAGAGCGCGACGCGCCGGACCTGGCCGGAGTCGCGGGTTTCGGCGAGCTGCAGCAGCCGCTGGAAGGCGTGGCCGCCCTTCGCGGTGGCCTCGCCCTTGCGCAGCACCATGCGCTGCATGTCGTCGTCGATGTCGAGCGGGCCGGCCACAGCGGTTCTCCTTGCGGATCAAGCACTTGGCCGATTGTCTCCTGGCAAAGGCTGATTTGTCACCCGTTTTTCGGCATGGTGATAAGGATACTTATCATGTATTGCACTGATCGCCATTTGTAGGCTTCGGCCGAGGGGTCCTGGATCCGGGTTGCCTCTTACGACGATCCAGGGGGCCCTCGCGCTTAGCCTGAGCAGGTTCGGCTCGCCTACCAGCTACTTGTGGCAGCCGGGCGGTTCGCGGACTGTTGGGCGGGTTCTGCGGTGCTGGGTCTGGCTGCGCCGACTTGATCAAGATTTCGGGCCAGGCTGTGGCGGTAGTCAACAGGCAGTTCGAGGGCGACGACCCCTTGGCCAGTCCTTGCGACCGCTGCTGGTGCTTGCGCTGGATGCGAAGTCTGGCAACCTGGTTGCCAGGCCCGATTGGCCTATACCTTCAGTGCCGCCGCAATCGACTTCAGCACGGCTAGGTGCCGGTCATCGTTCAAGTGGGCCGCTTCGATCTGAACCATCAAGCGCCCTGCCCCATCTCTCGACCAACGCCCGACCTGTCTCCCGTCGACCTCTAGCGGCTGATGCGCCGTCTCCGCAGCTTCATTGGCTGTGCCAATGAGTGCGGCGACCACTGCAGCCGCGGCTTTCGGACGCTCTTGCGCCCGCAGCTTCTCTGCTCTGCGCAGGACACCCTTCCTGTCCGTTTCGAGTGCACTTGCGATGCTCTTCGCATGGCGGTGTTGAATCTCCAGTGGCGACCTGAAGCACTCAACGACTGGCGCCGGAAGGTCAGCCACTAGAAGGACGTTTGCGACCCAGGTATGCGATACGCCAAGCGCTTCAGCCAGCCGACGATTGGACGGATAGAGCTTCTCGTCGAGGGCGCGGCGATACATCGTGCCTTGCTCATATGGCGACAGGTCCGCACGCTCCCGGTTCTCGCGATCCATCGCCGAGAACAACTCGTGATCGGACACGGCACTGGTGTCGATGGTCGCCAGCACCGGGATCCCTAGCTCGCTACACGCGCGGTGACGGCGATGCCCGAAGACAATCTCATATCGGCCAGGCTGGTCAATCAGCACGCGAACCGAGATCGGCTGGACATTGCCGCCGGCGAGCTCGATGTCCTGCTTCAGCCGCGCGAACTCCGCAGTGCTGAACGAGGCTGGGTGGCGGTTCGCCCAGCGACTGGGCACGACCGCTTGGGGATCGAGCTTACGCGTCGGGGTTGAGCCTTCGTGCTCCTTGAGACGATCTCGAAGCTTCCCAAGCTCCCCCTCGACGGCCAACATCTGCCCGCGGAACTGCAGCATCTGGCCTGGCCCGGTCCTGGGCGCGCCGCCAGTCGGGACGGGCGGAAACTTCGGTGTAGGCTGTTGCGCGGTGCCGACGGGTTGTCCCTCCGTGGGCGTGGGTGCCGGAGCGGTCACTGAGCCTCGGCACTCGCTGGCGAGTCCTCGGGCAATTGCAAGTTCTCGGTCATCGCGAGGAGCTTCGACTTCGTACTCATTTCAGCGCCCTTCTTGTGTGGCAACCTGGTTGCCATTCGAGATAAAAGTCTGCGCCAGCATCCCCGATCGGGCTGACTCCTGGAGTGGCAACCAAGTTGCCACGGCGCCGCCGTTCAACGGCTGCCGATTGGATTGGCAACCTGGTTGCCAGCCGCCGCCGAGCCTCACGCCGCCGCCCTTCGCGCTCGCCAGGCTTCGACGACGGACTCCTCGACGAGATCGACGAATCGGTCGTACGTGTCGATGGCTCGCTTGTAGGTCTTGGCCGAGCCGTCGTACTTCTGAACGTCGTACACCGTCGCGAACTCAGCCGACTTGTTGCTTGTGACCGATGTCTTCGGGATCTCGACTGGCAAGACAAACTCGCCGTAGGTCGCTTGAATCCACTGTCGAACTGCTGGCGACGCTGCGTCGGCCTGGTCCACACGACTCAGAAGCACGTGCAGGAAGTCAAAAACCTTCTGCGCGCCCGCAGGCTCCTGTTGGTCCAGGTTTGTTCCAAGGTCGGCAAGCAAGGACCAAAACTGCGCCGAGCTGGCAAAGTCCAAGCCTGATGGCGGCACGGGGACGATGACGCCATCGGCCGCCCACAGGCCGTTGATCGTCACGTACGAAAGCGAGGGCGGCGTATCGATGACGATCACATCGTACAAATCGCGCACGGGCTCGAGCCCCGCGTTGAGGACGTCCCAGAACCTCGCGCCAGCTTCCTGCATTTGGCGCGCGGGCAGGGCGAACTCCGCGGAGAACAGGAAGGGCGCAGCCGCAACCAGATCGATCCCGTCCCAGTACGTCGATCGGATGGCTGGCGTGATGTCATCGCTGGTACCGTTGCAAAGCGGCGCGATGGTCATCTCTTCGCTGACCTCGGCCTCAGGCAGGATGCCGTGCAAAGTTGTCAGCGATCCCTGCGGATCGATGTCGATGGCCAGGACACGATGCCCACGAAGACTCAGGCCCTGGGCCAAGATCATGGCGCTGGTTGTCTTAGAGACACCACCTTTGAAGTTGGCGACGGCAATGCAGATCGCGCGTTGACCGGTCGGCCTCATCTTCTCGTGTCGATAGGCACGGGTCCACTGCCTGACCTCAGCCAAACTGAACTCGCGCTTGCCGCCCGTGGGCGTTAGCCGTCCGGATGGAAGGTCTCCCTTGGAGATCCTGTAGTTGACATGGGCCTTGTCAACGCCGCACAGCGCCGCGACCTGTGCAGCCGAGTACAGCGGCGATATCTTGCGCGCCTCAGGAGCCAGAAGGCGCCCACGGATCTGCTCGACCATGCCCGAAGCTCGTGTCGCCAGCGCCTGGATTCGGCGCATGTCGATCAAAGCCCTGGGCGACACTGAAGGGGAGGGCACCGGAGTGGCAACCTGGTTGCCAGCGCCTGATCCTGCCGCGTTCGCCTCTGCTGTCGATGTTGCCACTCTTCGCCTCGATTCGTCGGATTTCGGCTAGTGTACCGGGAATCGACGAATGAGCGAAATACGCAGAACCTGCGCGAGAACGACTGTGAGAGTCTTTGGGGAACCGACCTGGCCGAGGCAAAGTTCGTGGCCACAACTGTGAGACTTTATGGGGACCGCAGCAAGTAACGGCGGGTCAAACGGCCTCCAGACCCACCAATCTGCGCTCTAAGAAGCTCGAAGTTGCCCAGATCCCCATGTCCCCTCACGGACATCCCCAAAAAGTCTCCACTTCATACCGCCAGAACCCCATATCCCCTCCCTCGAGGTCCCCAAAGAGTCTCCGCCGGTTGCCCATATCCCCTCGGCGATCTACTCCTAAGTCCTTGTTCTAGAACAATCTTTCGGCGCACCAACTCTTCAAGCTTTCAAGTGTTCAATCTCAAACCCTCAAGGCGCCACCGGCGGGGGCTCTCTTTTGTATTGTGAATTGACACAATCACAATACAGAGCCAACATGGCGAACAGCAGTCTCAGTAAGGGCTCCGATGGAGCAACCGGACACCGACGAACTCCCTCTCGTCACGACGAAGCAAAGATCACCGAGATCGTCGGAGGTAGCGACACGCCCTGACGACCAGTCGGTTGCCAAAGCCAATGAGGCGATCGCGATCCGCCCCAAGCGCGGAAAGCTAACCCTGCTGTCGCGACGGATCTACAACGTCTTCCTGTACCACGCACAACAGCAAGGGGTCGACCGGCCAAGCTACTCCATTCTCCTGGCCGAACTCATAGACGACGCGCGCTTCACGTCGAACAACACCGAACTGTTGAAGTCGCACATCCGGGACATGCAGGCCACCACCATCGAGTGGCATACCAGCGGCGGAAACGCCCGCCAGTGGACCTCGACCCAGTTGCTTGGGCCCGTGGTCATCGATGAACCTGGGCGCGGCCAGGCCTGCACCATCACGTGGACCTATCCAGAGCCCATTCGCGACCGCCTCGTCAAGCCAGCGCAGTACACCCGCGTGCTCCTAGAAATCAGTTCACAGATGCGGAGCTATGCGGCCTCGGTCCTCTATGAGCTTGGTGCGCGGTATCTAACCTCGCCTGGCCGGCTCACGATGCGCGAGGACGTGATCTGGTGGGCATCGGTCTTGACGGGCCGAAGCGACATCACGACCGTCGACTACCGCATCCTTCACCGCGACACCATCAAGAAGGCACTCGTCGAGTTGGACACGCTGTGCGAGGACTTCCGGCTGGAGGTGGTCGAACACAAGCGTGGACGCAAGGTTGAAGAGCTGCAGTTCCGCGTGCTGCCGAAGCCTCAAGCAAGCCTATCGGGCCTGCGGGACTCAGCCAAGAATGTCTTTGACCTCGAACTGGTCGAGCGGGTTATCACCATCGGCTTCAAGCGTGGCGACGCCCAGGACTTGTACGCGGTAACGGACGAAGGTGTGCTGCGCGCGGCGGTGGAGCATGTCGAGCTGCGCATGAAGAACACCTCACTGCCACCGCTGAATTCACCCGCGGCGTACCTGCGCGATGCCTTGAAGAAGCAATATGCCGGCGAAGGGGAGGGCGGTAGGCCACCAGCTGAAGTCGCTGTTCCGCGTCCAAGCTTCGACGAGCGCCTCCAGCGCCTGCGTGAAGAGTGGCAGCACCATCAGTCAAGCCGGGCCAAGGCACTCTTCGAGGAAATGCCAGAGGGCGAGAAGACAGGCACATCGCTCGCTTCGAGGATGAACGACTGAACGAACTGGCATCGCCCATCGCGAAAGCCTGGCGCCGGGACGGGGTGAGAAGTCGCATCGCAGCCAGCTCATTCTTCAGGTGGTTGGCGAGCTCCATGTGGCCCGGTGAAGTAACCGACAAGCAACTGCTTGAGTTCGCTATGAACCGAGAGCCCTGACGTGAGCACGAAGAGGCCAAGTCCAAAGGCGAGTACAACGAGCAGCCGTGTGGCGAAGAGACCGCATAGCTCCGACTCTGTGGAGAGTTCCTTCGCCGAGGTCGTTGGCCTGATCGAACAGGCGCGGCAGCGGGCCTACCAAGCAGTCAACAGCGAACTCGTCGGCCTGTACTGGCGCATTGGCGAGTACATCAGCGCTAAGTTGGCCGCGGCCGTCTGGGGTGAGGGCGTGGTGGACAGCTTGGCCCAGCACCTCGCCCGAACAATGCCAGGGCAGCGCGGCTTCACGCGCCGAAACTTGTTTCGGATGAGGCAGTTCTTCGAGGCCTACAGCACGGCCGACAAGGATGTGACAGCGCTGCTGACACAACTGCCGTGGACCCACAACCTGATCATCCTGACCCAGTCAAAGCGCCCGGAAGAGCGGGACTTCTACCTGCGCCTGGCGGTGCAGGAGAAGTGGACCAGCCGGGAACTAGAGCGGCAGTACAGCCTTGGTACTTTCGAGCGTGCGGTGCTCAGCCCGGCAAAAGTGTCGGCAGCGCTGACACAAATGCATGGCGCCGCCGCTGGGGCTGCTTTCAAGGATGCCTACTCGGTCGAGTTCCTCAACTTGCAGGCCGGCCACACCGAGGCCGACTTGCACAGCGGCCTCCTAGGCCAACTTCGCACCTTCCTCATCGAGTTGGGGCGCGACTTCTGCTTCGTCGGTTCGGAGTTCCCGGTGCAAGTGGGTGGCCGCGACTTCGCGCTCGACCTCCTGTTCTTCCATCGGGGTCTCAACTGCCTCGTGGCCATCGAGCTCAAGGTGGATCGGTTCGAGCCCGAGCACCTGGGCAAGCTGAACTTCTACCTTGAAGCGCTGGACCGCGACGTGCGCAAGCCTCACGAAAACCCGGCGATTGGTGTTCTCCTGTGCGCGTCCAAGGACAGCGAGGTGGTCGAGTACGCCCTCAGCCGCTCCCTCTCGCCAGCCTTGGTAGCCCAGTACCAGACCCAACTGCCAGACAAGCAGATGTTGGCTGCCAAGCTGCATGAGTTCTATGCCTTGAATGCACCAGGGCCCGATATCGCGTCCGGCTCGCCGGCGGGCCAGCCGCTGCCGCGAAAGAAGGGCACCAAGCCATGATCGCCAAAGCAATTTCCACAGGAAGATTCACAGTGGCAAGCCGGTAAGCTCGCCACTAGCTCGTGGGTAACGCAACCTGTGCGTCCCAACGGCAGAACCATCAAGAACCGACGCCCTGATTTCTACGGTACAGGGCGACAGGTCGAACCAGGGAGGCCCATGCAGCTGACATTCTTCGAACACCCGATCCTGAACTCGCCCTATGCCTACCCAGGCAGGCATTGGGAATTGGACGCCGACGGTCAGCCAACGAATCGGCTGATCGAATCACGCCGTCGATCGGACCTGATCACGCCCGTCCCCAAGGCGAAGAAGCGCAAGGCACCCAAGGGACCGACCGTGCAGGTCGAGCTGGAGCTGACGGCCGACGACGAAGGCCTCAGCACGGCCGAGCAGAAGTACGACCCCACACCGATCATCAATGAGCTGCGCGGCTATGTAGACACCTGGCGCGCGCTTCCGAATCCGCAGCAGTGGCAGGTCACGCCCGAAACCGCGCGCCTGCTGCAGCACTGGCGGCACCACCAATTTCAGGGCGTCCGGCCGTTCTTCTGCCAGATTGAAGCGGTCGAGACGGCGATCTGGCTGACCGAAGTCGCCCCCAAGCTCGGGGCGTCGGGCAAGAAGTTTCGAGAGCACCTGGCTGGCGCCAATGCGATGTCCAACCCGGACCTGTTCCGCATCGCTTTGAAGCTGGCCACGGGTGCAGGCAAGACCACCGTCATGGCCATGCTCATCGCCTGGCAGACCGTGAATGCGGTGCGCCACCCGGCCAGCAAGCAATTCACGCGCGGCTTCCTCGTGGTGGCACCAGGCCTGACTATCAAGGACCGTCTGCGCGTGCTGCTGCCACAGGACCCGGACAGCTACTACGCCAGCCGCGAGATCGTGCCCGGCGACATGCTCGGCGACATCAAGCGCGCCGTCATCGTGATCACCAACTATCACGCCTTCAAGCTGCGCGAGACCTTGGATATCACTGCCGCTGGCCGGGCGTTGCTCCAAGGCCGAGGCGCACCGATTCAGACCCTGGAGACCGAAGGCCAGATGCTGCAGCGTGTGATGCCCGAACTCATGGGCATCAAGAACGTGCTCGTCATCAACGACGAAGCCCACCACTGCTACCGGGCCAAGCCGAAGGAAGCCGAGGCCGACCTCGAAGACCTCAAGGGTGACGACAAGGACGAGGCGAAGAAGAACAACGAAGCCGCGCGGCTGTGGATCAGTGGCATCGAGGCCGTGAAGCGCAAGCTCGGCGTGCCGACAGTGTTCGACTTGTCGGCCACACCTTTCTTCCTGCGCGGCTCGGGCTATGCCGAAGGCACGCTGTTCCCGTGGACGATGTGCGACTTCTCGCTGATGGACGCCATTGAATGCGGCATCGTCAAGTTGCCGCGCGTGCCGGTGGCGGACAACATCACCGGCGCGGACGCGCCGAAGTTCCGCAACCTGTGGGACCACATCGGCAAGCGCATGCCGAAGAAGGGCGTGCGCACTGCCGGCAAGCTGGACCCGTTGGCCTTGCCGACCGAGCTGTACACCGCGCTGGAGGCCCTGTACGGCCACTACGCCAAGATCTTCGACAGCTGGCAGGCCCAGGGCATCGAGGTGCCTCCGGTGTTCATCGTGGTGTGCAACAACACGGCGACATCGAAGCTGGTCTATGACTACGTCTCGGGCTTCGAGCGCGCCAATGAGACCGGCGGCACCACCCTTGAGAACGGTCGCCTCAAGCTGTTCCGCAACTACGACGACAACGGCCAGAAGTTGGCACGGCCACGTACGCTGCTGATCGACAGCGAGCAACTGGAATCCGGCGAGGCGCTGGACCCCGGCTTCCGCGACATCGAGGCCGACACGATCGAGCGCTTTCGCCGCGAAATCATGGAACGCACAGGCGACCGCGCAGCGGCCGACAAGCTGACCGACGCCGACCTGCTGCGCGAGGTGATGAATACCGTGGGCAAGCCTGGCAGGCTGGGCGAGGGCATCCGCTGCGTCGTCAGCGTGTCCATGCTCACCGAAGGCTGGGATGCCAACACCGTGACCCACGTGCTGGGAGTGAGGGCATTCGGTACGCAGCTGCTGTGCGAGCAGGTGGTGGGTCGCGCGCTGCGCCGCCAGAGCTACACGTTGAACGCCGAAGACAAGTTCGACGTGGAATACGCCGACGTGCTGGGCATACCCTTCGACTTCGCGGCCAAGCCTGTCGTGGTGCCGCCCAAGCCGCCGGTGAAGACCACACGCGTGCAGGCCATCAGCCCCGAGCGCGATGCGTTGGAGATCCGCTTCCCGCGAGTCGATGGCTATCGGGTGGAATTGCCGGCAGAGCGCTTGAAGGCGACCTTCAGTACGAACTCCGGCCTCACCCTCACGCCCGATCTTGTGGGTCCATCCACGACACAGAACCTGGGCATCGTGGGGGAGGGCGTGAACCTGACCGTGCAACACCTGGAAGACACGCGCGACAACTCGATCGCCTTCCACCTGGCCAAGCACCTGCTGTATCGCAAGTACCGCGATCCGGGCCAAGACCCGAAGCTGCACCTGTTCGGCCAGCTCAAGGGCATCGCGCAGGAATGGGTGCGGGACCACCTCAAGAGCAGCGGTGGCACCTGGAAGGCGCAGGTGATGCATCAGGAGATCACCGACATGGCTTGCGAGCGGATTCACTCCGCGATCAGCGCGACGCTGGCCGGCACAAACGCAGTGCGTGTGGTGCTCGATCCATTCAACCCCACCGGCAGTACACGGCAGGTGAACTTCACTACAGCCAAGCAGACCTTGTGGGCTACCCAAGGCCCCCCACCCAAGAGCCACGTGAACTGGGTGGTGTATGACAGCGACTGGGAAGCCGAGTTCTGCCGCGTTGCCGAGGCGCATCCGCATGTGCTGGCCTACGCTAAGAACCACAGCATGGGTTTCGAGGTGCCGTACCGCCTGGGCGGCACGCAGCGGCACTACCGGCCTGACTTCATCGTGCGTATCGATGATGGCCGGGAGGACCCATTGAACCTCGTGGTCGAGATCAAGGGGTTCCGCGGCGAGGACGCCGTGGTCAAGGCCGATACGATGACCACGCAATGGGTGCCCGGCGTGAATGCGCTCGGGACGTACGGTCGCTGGGCCTTCGCCGAGTTCCGATCGGCACACGACCTCGAAGCCGACTTCGCGAAACTCATCCAGGGCCTTCTCGCGCCCGCCACCGTCTGACGGACTCGCCATGGCCACCAAGAAATCCGGAAC
>NZ_AZND01000016.1:0-37372 GCF_000576205.1 Methylibium sp. T29
GCCCGCGCCGCGCGGGGCCGGCGTGTCGGCCATCAGAACGTGACCCCCACGCTGATGTGCAGCCGCACGGCCTCGACCTGCTGGCCATAGGCCAGGTCGATGCGCAGCGGGCCGATCGGGCTGCGCCAGCGCACGCCGACGCCGTAGCCGACGGCCGCGTCGTACTCACCCCAGGTCAGAGCCGCGTTGCCGGCGTCGACGAACACGGCGCCGTACCAGTTTCGCCATTGCGGCGAGCTGTCCGACAGCCGGTGGGCCAGTTCGATGCTGCCGGTGGCCAGCACCGGGCCGCCGACCACCGCGCCATCGCGCACCGGGCCGAGCGTGCGGTAGCCATAGCCGCGTACCGAGTCGTCACCGCCGGCGCGAAACAGCAGGGAATCCGGGATGCCCAGCGTGTCACGGCGCAGCACCTGCCCGACCTCGCCGCGCAGCTGCCCGAGCCAGCCGCCGATCAGCGGGCGGTACCAGACCGCCTGCAGGTAGAGGCGCCCGAACGGCCCGCGATCGCCATCGCCGTCGTAGGCCACGCCGGCGCCGCTCTGCGCGTTCAGGATCAGGCCGCGCGTGGGGAACACGAGGTTGTTGACGTCGCGGTGCACCCATTCGTAGTTGGCGAGCAGCGCGCGGTCGGTGGTCCGGGTGGTCGCCGTCTCGACCGTGGTGCGGTTGAACTCGAGGTAGTAGAGGCGGTCGATGCGCTCGGTGTCGCGCGTGCGGCCGACGCGCGCTCGCTGGGTCTGCGTCACCGCGCCGCCGGCGTCCAGGTAGTCGGCCTTCAGCCCAGCAGGTTGCGGTAACCCTCGGGCTGCGGGTAGGTGAGCAGGTCGAACGAGGCCTCGCGTTCGTCTCGCCCCACCTTGAGTTTGGTGGTGGCCACGAGGTCATAGCCGAACACGCGGCGGTGCGTGTGCTCCACGCCGACCCGCGGGCCGGTGTTGCTCGAGAAGCCGATGCTGAACGTGGCGTTCTGCATCTTGTTCTCGCGCAGCTTCGCATAGACGATCGCGTGGTCGGCGCCCTCCGGGCTCTGGTCGAGCTCGACCGCCACCCCCTCGTAGAGACCGGTCTTCTGCAGGGCCTCCTGGTAGTCGAGCAGCTTCTTCTCGGTGTACTCGGAGCCGATCTGGAACGGCAGTACGTTCAGCGCGGCATCCTGCGGCGTGCGCTCCAGCCCTTCGACGCGGATCTCGCCGATGCGGTAGAGCGGCCCGCTATCGACCACCAGGAACAGGCGGACCGTGTTGCTGGTGGCGTCCACCTCGGCGCTGGTGCCCGAAAAGCCGGCCGTCGCGTAGCCACGCGTGCGCAGGCTGGCCAGCAGCGCGTTCTTGGCGCCGGTCCAGGCCGCCTGGCTGAACGGTGCCCCTTCCTTCAGCGACCAGCGGGCGCTCAGCCGCTGCCAGCGGGTGCGCAGGGCGGCGTTGCCAGCATTCATCGCGTCGGCATAGGGCCCCTGGACCTCGATCTGCACCCGGCCCACCCGCACCTGCGGACCGGGATCGACGCGCACCCGCACGGTCGGCGGGCCGCCGGCCGGTGCATCGTCGCGCGTCACGTCGATGCGTGCATTGAAGTAACCCTCCGGTTCCAGCAGGCTGCGAGCCTGATCCGGGGCCGCAGCGATCAGTCGGCCGATCTCGACCACCGAGATGTCGCGCTGCTCGCGAAACCGCGCCAGGTCGAGGTGGCGCACCAGCAGGTCGCGCAGCGGGTTCGGCGCCCGCACCTCGAGGTGGTAGGCAGCATGCCTGCCGGTCGTCAGCGTGGTGACGCCGCTGTCCAGCAACGGGGCACGGGCGGCTGCCTCGGTGGCGTCGGCGGCGCCTTCGCTGGCCTGGTCGGCACGCGCTTCGTCGCGGGCCGCCGTGTCGTCCTCTTCGGCCTGTGCCCATGCCACCTGCACGGACAGCAGGGTGGCGCTCCAGGCCACGGCGATCAGCACCGTCGCGATGGCGTGTCGCAGCGTGGCGGTCAACGGCCGCGGTCCGGTCACTTGCTCAGCAGGCGCATCGCACCTTCGAGCCCCTGCAGCGTCAGCGGGAACATGCGCTGCTGCATCAGCTGCTGGACGATCGAGATGCTCTGACGGTAGCCCCAGACGCCCTGCGGTTCCGGATTGATCCAGGCGTACTTGGGGAAGGCGTGAGTCAGGCGCTGCAACCATTCGGCACCGGGCTCCTCGTTGTTGTATTCGACGCTGCCGCCCGGTTGCAGGATCTCGTAGGGGCTCATCGTCGCGTCGCCGACGAAGATCAGCTTGTAGTCGCGGTTGTACTTGCGGATCACGTCCCAGGTCGAGTGCTTCTCGCTGAAGCGGCGCCGGTTGTGCTTCCACATGAAGTCGTAGACGCAGTTGTGGAAGTAGTAGAACTCCAGGTGCTTGAACTCGGTCTTGGTGGCGCTGAACAGCTCTTCCACGCGGTGGATGTGCTCGTCCATCGTGCCGCCCACGTCCATCAGCAGCAGCACCTTCACCCTGTTGTGGCGCTCTGGCACCATCTTGATGTCGAGCAGGCCGGCATTGGCGGCGGTGCGGTGGATGGTGTCGTCGAGGTCGAGTTCGAGTTCGTTGCCCTCTCGAGCGAAGCGGCGCAGCCGGCGCAGCGCGACCTTGATGTTGCGTGTGCCGAGCTCCTTGGTGTCGTCGTAGTCCTGGTAGGCGCGCTGGTCCCACACCTTGACCGCGCTCCTGTTCCTGCCCGCGCCGCCGATGCGGATGCCTGCGGGTTGTAGCCCGAGTGGCCGAACGGCGACGTGCCGCCGGTGCCGATCCACTTGCTGCCACCCTCGTGGCGCTCCTTCTGTTCCTCGAAGCGCTTCTTCAGCGTCGCCATCAGCTCGTCCCAGCCCATCTTCTCGATCGCGGCCTTCTGCTCAGGGGTGAGCTCCAGCTCCAGCGTGCGGCGCAACCAGTCGAGCGGCACCTCCTGCGTGAAGTCAGCCAGCATCTGCGCGCCCTTGAAATAGGCGGCGAAGGCACGGTCGAACTTGTCGAAGTGGGCCTCGTCCTTGACCAGCGTCGTGCGGGCCAGGAAGTAGAACTGCTCGACCGAGGGTTGGCCGTCGCGCTCGGCCAGGCCGGCCTGCAGCCCCTCGAGCAAGGTGAGGTATTCCTTGATCGAGACGGGCAGCTTCGCGCTGCGCAGCGTATAGAAGAAGTCGATCAGCATGGCATCGCGGGAGTGCGGAGCGCGGGGTGCGCCGGCCGATGAGCATCGATGGTAGCCCCAGCCCTTGCGGCTCGTGCAGACACAGCAGGTAACCCTGTGTCAACGGCCGGCTCGGGGATCGGCCGGCGGGCGCGGGTTTCAGCGCGGCCGCAGCAACTGCCACTCGAGGTGCGTCTTCACGGTCGGCCATTCCGCCGCAGTGATGCTGTACACGGCGGTGTCCCGCAGTGTGCCGTTGGCGGCGCGCTGGTGGGAGCGAAGCATGCCGTCGAGCTGGGCGCCGAGCCGCTCGATCGCGCGCCGGCTCTGGGTGTTGAGCCGGTGGGTGCGGAACTCGACGGCGATGCAGTCCAGCGTTTCGAAGGCATGCGTCAGCAGCAGCAGCTTGCATTCGGTGTTGAGTCCGGTGCGCTGCACGCGCTGCGCATACCAGGTCGAGCCGATCTCGACGCGGCGGTTCACCGAGTCGATGTTCATGTAGGTGGTCATGCCGGCCGGCGTGCCGTCGGCATCGAGCACGGTGAAGGGCAGCATCGACCCGGCCGCGTGCAGAGCCAGTCGGCGCGCGATCTCGGGTCCGATGGCCTCGGGAGCCGGGATCGCGGTGTACCAGAGCCGATGCAGCTCGCCTTCCGCGCTGGCTCGGGCCAGCGCATCGGCGTGCGCATGCGAGAGCGGCACCAGGCTGGCGTGGCGGCCCTCGAGCGTGACCGGCGAGGTGAGGGGCAGGGCACTCATGGACGATCCCGGGTGAAGGTTTGCGCCAGCGTGCGCGCCAGCCACTTGCCGAGCCCGCAGCCCAGCACGATGAATACCAGCCCGATCATCTGGGCGCCGCCGTAGCCGGGCGTGCCGACGAAATCGAAGCCCAGCAGCCGGCCGAGGCCCCAGCCGGCCAGCGCCCCGAGCACGAAGCCCAGGGCGTCGGCCACGCCGACGAGCAGGTCGCGACGGGTGTCGTTCTGCATGCGTACCCCGCTCAGCGGTTGCGCTGCTGCATGAACACCAGCTTCTCGAACAGGCTCACGTCCTGCTCGTTCTTCAGCAGCGCGCCGAGCAGCGGCGGGATGGCGACCTTGTCGTCCTGGCTCTGCAGCGCGTCGAGCGGAATGTCCTCGGCCACCAGTAGTTTGAGCCAGTCGAGCAGTTCGCTGGTGCTGGGCTTCTTCTTGAGGCCGGGCAGGCCGCGCACGTCGTAGAAGCTCTTCAGCGCCGAGGCGAGCAGCTCCTTCTTCAGCGTGGGGAAGTGCACCTCGACGATCCTGCGCATCGTCTCGGCCTCGGGAAACTTGATGTAGTGGAAGAAGCAGCGGCGCAGGAAGGCGTCGGGCAGTTCCTTCTCGTTGTTGGAGGTGATGAACACCAGCGGCCGGTGTCGCGCCTTGACCATCTCGCGCGTCTCGTAGACGTGGAACTCCATGCGGTCGAGTTCGCGCAGCAGGTCGTTCGGGAACTCGATGTCGGCCTTGTCGATCTCGTCGATCAGCAGCGCCACCGGTTGCTCGGCGGTGAAGGCCTGCCACAGTACGCCCTTGACGATGTAGTTGCGGATGTCGCGCACGCGCTCGGCACCGTCGGGTCCCGCGAGCTGGCTGTCACGCAGGCGGCTCACCGCGTCGTACTCGTACAGGCCTTGCTGCGCCTTGGTGGTGCTCTTGATGTGCCATTGCAGCAACGGCAATTTCAGAGCCGCGGCCACCTCTTCGGCCAGCATCGTCTTGCCGGTTCCGGGTTCACCCTTGATGAGCAACGGCCGCTGCAGCGTGATGGCGGCATTGACCGCCAGCATCAGGTCGGGCGTGGCGACGTACTGGTCGGAACCTGCATATTTCATGGCGGGGAGAGTCGGCTGAGGGTGTCCAAATCAGTATAGGGGGCCCGTATACTCCGCCGCTGAACTCAACCCACCGCCGGACCATGAAGACACTGTTCCCCGCGATGATCGCGCTGCTTGCGATGACCTTTGCCGCCACGACGCAAGCGCAAGACAAGGCCGGCGACGCCGCGGCCGGCCAGAAGAAGAACGCCATGTGCATCGGCTGCCACGGCATCGTCGGCTACCAGGCGAGCTTCCCGGAGATCTACAAGGTGCCGATGATCGCGGGCCAGAACGCGAAGTACATCGTGGCCGCGCTGACCGCCTACAAGAAGGGTGACCGCAAGCACCCGACGATGCGCAGCATCTCCGAGTCGCTGAGCGAGCAGGACATGGCCGACCTCGCCGCGTACTACGAAGCCGAAGGCGGCGCGCGCGCCGAGCTGCCGGCCGAACCGGCGAAGGCGCCGGATCCCGCGATCGCTGAACTGCTGACCAAGGGCAGCTGTGCCGCCTGCCACGGTGCGAACTTCAGCAAGCCCATCGACGGCAGCTACCCGAAGCTGGCGGGCCAGCACGCCGATTACCTGTACGTCGCCCTGAAGGCCTACGCGACCCAGGGCAACCCCAATGTCGGCCGCAGCCACGCGATCATGGGCGCCCAGGTCAAGGCGTTCAGCCACGCCGAGCTCAAGGGCCTGTCGAACTACATGGCCGCGCTGCCGACCGATCTGAAGACGGTGCCGCAGTCGAAGTTCAAGTAGTCCGCCGCATCCCGCGTCGGCAAGGAGCCGCCCGACCGCCAGGTCCGGCGGTTTTTTCACGCCCGCTGCGTGTTTGGTGTGCGGATGCGGCGCTCCGGCTTCAGTGCGCCCGGCTGCGGTCGATAGCGCAGCATGACCACGTTCGACGGAGAAGCGGCGTGCTGAAGAGAATCACGGTGGACCAGCTGCGGCCCGGCATGTACCTGCACGAGCTGTGCGGCTCTTGGATGGAGCACCCGTTCTGGCGCTCCAAGTTCGTGCTGCGCGATCCGGCCGACATCGCCAAGATCCGCGATAGCGGGATCGGCGAGGTGTGGATCAACGTCGAGGTCGGCATGGATGTCGAGGGCGGCATCAGCGAGTCCGACGTGCGCGAGGAGATCGAGCGCGAACTCGAGGCGGCAGCCACGGCGCCCAGCCCCTTGATCGAACTGCCGCGCTCACGGGACGAGGAGCTGGCGCAGGCTCGCAAGGTGATCGGTCGTTCGCGCGAGGCCGTGCAATCGATGTTCGCCGAGGCCCGGCTGGGTCGCGCGATGGATGTCGAGCAGGGGCGGCGCCTGGTGGAGGAGATCGCCGGCTCGGTGATGAGCAGCCCGGGCACCCTGGTGAGCCTGGCGCGCCTCAAGACCACCGATACCTACACCTACCTGCATTCCGTGGCCGTGTGCGCCTGATGGTGTCGCTGGGCCGCCAGCTGGGCCTGCGCGAGGCGCAGGTGCGCGAGGCGGGTCTGGCCGGCCTGATGCACGACCTGGGCAAGGCGGTGATGCCGAGCCCGGTGCTGAACAAGCCGGGACGCCTGACCGACGAGGAGTTTGCAATCATCCGCACCCATCCGGAGCGGGGCCATGCGCTGCTCCTCGAGGCCGGCAATGCGCCCCCGGACGTGCTCGATGTCTGCCTGCACCACCACGAGAAGGTCGACGGCAGCGGCTACCCGCACCGGCTGGCCGGCGACAAGATCTCGCTGATCGCCAAGATGGGTGCGGTGTGCGACGTCTACGACGCCATCACCTCGAACCGCCCCTACAAGGCCGGCTGGGACCCCGGCGAGTCGCTCCGCCAGATGGCGCAGTGGAAAGGGCACTTCGACCCGCTGGTCTTCCAGCCTTCGTCAAGACGGTCGGCATCTACCCGGTCGGTTCGCTGGTGAGGCTGCAGACCGGGCGGCTGGCGGTGGTGATCCAGCAGAACCCGGCGTCGCTGCTGACGCCCAAAGTCAAGGTGTTCTTCAGCACCAAGTCCAACCAGCGCATCCTGCCGGAGGAGATCGATCTCGGCGGACCCTGGTGCCAGGACAAGGTGATTGCCTGCGAGCCGCCGGACAAGTGGCCGTTCAAGGACATCGACCGGCTCTGGGCTGGGGAGGCCGCCAGACCCTGAGGGGATTGCAGGGCCTGTCTACACTGCGCGCTCCGCCGCCCGCGCGCACGAGACCTGCCATGCCGACCTTCCTTCGAGCCGCAACGTTGCTGCTGCTGGCCGCGCTGGCCACAGCCGGCTCGGCGCAGACGCTGCGCTGGGCCAGCCAGGGCGATGTCCAGACCCTGGACCCCCACTCCCAGAACGAGTCGCTGACCAATCAGATCAACGGCCAGGTCTACGAGTCGCTGGTCAATCGCGACCGGCAGCTCGCCATCGAGCCGGTGCTCGCCACCGAGTGGCAGCAGATCTCGCCGACCGTGTGGCGGCTGAAGCTGCGGCCCCAGGTCCGCTTCCACGACGGCAGCCCGTTCACCGCGGACGACGTGGTGTTCTCGGTGCTGCGGGCGCGCGATCCCGCGTCGGCGATCCGCGTCTACGCCAGCGCGTTGGGCGAGCCGAAGAAGCTCGACGCTCTGACGGTGGAGTTCCGGCTGGCGCAGGTGAACCCGATCTTCCTGCAGCACCTCAGCACGGTGCAGATCATGAGCCGCGCCTGGAGCGAGAAGCACGGTGCCGCCCGGCCGCTGGACTTCAAGAACAAGCAGGAAGGTCATGCATCGCTGAACACCAACGGCACCGGCCCGTTCATGCTGGTCTCGCGCCAGCCGGACGTGAAGACGGTCTACAAGCGCAACCCGGCCTGGTGGGGCCGCTTCGCGGGCAACCTGCAGCAGGTGGTCTACACGCCGGTGAAGAGCGATGCGACGCGCTCTGCCGCGCTGATCTCCGGCGAGCTCGACTTCGTGCTCGACCCGGCGCCGCAGGACATCGCCCGGCTGCGCAACACGGCCGGCGTGCAGGTCGTCGACGGACCGGAGAATCGCGTCCTGTTCATCGGCATGGACCAGGCGCGCGACAAGCTGCTGTACGGTCGGGTGCCCGGCGACCGCAACCCCTTCAAGGACGTGCGGGTGCGCAAGGCGCTTTACCAGGCCATCGACATCGAGACGATCAAGACGAAGCTGATGCGTGGGCAGGCCTTGCCCACCGGCGGCATCACGCCGTCTCCGCTGGGCGCCTACAACGATGCGGCGCTGGAGAAGCGCCTGCCGTTCGACCTGGCGGCGGCCCGGCAGCTGATGCAGGCCGCAGGCTACCCCGAGGGCTTCGGGGTCACGCTGGACTGCCCGAACAACCGCTACATCAACGACGAGGAGATCTGCCTCGCGCTGGCGGCCATGTGGTCGCAGCTGAAGATGAAGGTGCAGGTCAACGCGATGCCGCGCAGCACCTATTTCGCGAAGCTGGAGAAGCTGGACACCTCGCTGTACCTGCTGGGCTGGGGCGGTTCGATCACCGATGCCGAGACCACGCTGACGCCGGTGCTGCGCAGCCGCATCCCGGGCGATACGGGCGGTGTCGGGAGCTGGAACTTCGGCGGCGTCAAGGATGCCAGGCTCGACGAACTGGCCGCGGCGTCCAGCAGCGAGGCCGATCCGAAGAAGCGCGAGGCACTGGTCAAGGCGGCGCTGGCCCGCCACAACGAGCTGGTGCTGCACCTGCCGCTGCACCGGCAGATCGTGCCGTGGGCGGCGCGCAGCAACGTGACGGTGGTCCACCGCGCCGACAACTGGCTCGAGTGGTCGTGGATCAGTGTCAAGTGAGGCGGCGGCCCGCGCCGCCGACCTCAGCGCGTCGCGCGCCGCCGCACGCAGTCGATGTAGGCCTCGCCGTCCGGCGGCAACCCACTGCGCTGCGAGGCCCAGATCATCTCGCCCAGGCATTCCATCATTTCGTGCTGGGCCTCGTGGGCCGAGCCGCGGCGGGCCGCGAGCAGCTCGAAGGCCTGCTTGATGCCGCGCGGCTGGTCGACGCCCACCTGCTCGGTGATCGACAGGTGCATCGACAGGTGCAGGAAGGGATTGGTGCGGCCGTCCTCGACGCTGTAGCGGGCCGCCACCGCGGTGTCGGCGTCGGCGAGGTCGGCGTGGTATTCGGGGTGCTGGCCGATCCAGTCGGCGGCCATCGCCTCGATCGGTGCAAGCACCTCGGCGGCCTGGTGTTTGCGCTGCACCTCGCAGAAGAAGCGGCGGACGTCGTGCTGGGAGGGCGTGAACATTGCGCCATTGTCGCGCCGGCGCGGCAGGCGCCGGGGTGCGAGGGACTTCAGTCGATGCGCCAGGCTGGTAGCTGCCAGTTGCGCCAAAGCACCAGTGCGCGCAGCAGCACCGTGAGGAGCGTCCCGGCGATCAGCGCGGCAGTCTCGCTGCCGTCGAGGCTGTGCACCGCCACCACAGCCCAGCCGCCGGCGAAGGCGCACACGGCGTACGGCCGGTGGTCGCTGAAGGCCGCCGGGATTTCGTTGCACACGATGTCGCGCAGCACGCCACCGAAGACCGCGGTGACGACACCCATCAGCACCGACACCAGCGCCGGCAGCGGTGTGGCGAGCGCGATCAGCGTGCCGCTGGCGGCGAACAGCCCGAGGCCCAGCGCATCGGGCCAGACGATCGCGCGCTCGGTGGGCTGGAAGTGGCGACCGCGCATGAACAGCATCGCGATCACGGCCAGCGCCACGATGGCCCAGACGTACTGTGCATGCTGCACCCAGAAGAACGGTCGGCGGTCGAGCAGCACGTCGCGCAGCGTGCCGCCGCCGAAGGCGGTGAGGCCGGCGACCACCACGACGCCGACCGCATCGAGCCGCTTGCGCGCCGCCTCCATCAGGCCCGACAGCGCGAAGGCCAGCATCGCGGCCCACTCAGCCACAAGCAGGGCGGTCGCAAGGTTCAGCGGGTGGGCGGGCATCGGGGCGGACCGTTCATGACGGCCGACATCATCACCGATCCCGTCTTCTATGCGGTGGCCGTGCCCGCGGTGCTGCTGATGGGCGTGAGCAAGAGCGGCTTCGGGGCCGGCTTCGGCGCGCTCGCGACGCCGCTGATGGCGGTCGCGCTGCCGGTCCCCCAGGCGGCGGCGATCATGCTGCCCCTGCTCGCCGTGATGGATGCCTTCGGCCTGGCCGCACTGTGGCGCGAGGCCGACCGCTCGCTGCTCCGGCTGATGCTGCCGGCCGGCCTGCTGGGCACCGCGCTGGGAACGCTCAGCTTCGGGCTGTTGCCGACGTCGACCGTGGCGGGCATCGTCGGCGCGCTGACGCTGCTGTTCCTTGCGCAGCGCCAGTTCTTCCCGCCGCGCGCCGAAGCCCCACCGCCGCCGCGCTGGTGGGGCTTCGGGCTCGGCATCGCTGCCGGCTACACCAGCTTCGTCGCGCATGCCGGCGGGCCGCCGGCGCTCGCCTACCTGATGCCCCTGAAGTTGCGTCCGCTGGTGTTCGCCGGCACGACGGCGGTGTTCTTCGCAGCGGTCAATGCGTCGAAATGGATCCCGTACGCGTGGCTCGGCCTGATCGACCTGCGGAACCTGACCACCTCGCTGCTGCTGATGCCGCTGGCGCCCATCGGCGTGTGGATCGGGGTGCGCCTGGCCCGGCGCGTCGAGCCCACGCTGTTCTACCGCCTGCTCTCGCTCGGCATGCTGCTGACCGGCGTGAAGCTGCTGTGGGACGGGCTTCGGGGCTGGGGGCTTAGGATGCGGGCCCGGCGGTGCCTTCCGGTGCCGCGCGTCCAGCCGCAGGATCCCGCATGAAGCCTCGTTCGATCATCGTCACGGTGCACCCGGCCGCGCGCGGCGCGGTCCGCTGGCCCGCATGAGCGGCAGCCTGCATTTCGCGCGGGATCCGGCCGATCCCCGCATCGGCGTCCTGACGCTGTCGAACGCGGGCAAGCTCAACGCGATCGGCGTCGCCATGTGGCGCGAGCTCGGGACGCTGGCGGCGACGCTGGATGCGCTGCAGCCGACGCTGCACGCGGTGATCGTCCGTGGCGAGGGCGGCGACTTCGCGGCCGGAGCCGACATCGCAGAGTTCCCGGCGCACCGCTTCTCCACCCAGGCGCTGCGCGACTACCACGAGCGCCTGGTCGCGCCGGCACTGCACGCGCTGCTCGCGACGGACGTACCGCTCGTGGCGCAGATCGAGGGGGGCTGCATCGGCGGCGGCCTGGAGATCGCCGCCTGTTGCGACCTGCGCATCGCCCGGCGCGGCGCGCGCTTCGGCATCCCGATCGCCCATCTCGGCTTTCCGATGGCGCCCGACGAACTTGCGGTGGTGCTGAGCGCGGTGGGCCGGGCGAACGCGGCCGAACTGCTGCTGGAGGCCCGCCTGCTGGACACCGACGAGGCGCTGCGGCGCGGCCTGGTACAGCGCGTCGTGGACGACGTGGCAGCCGAGGCCGCCGCCACGGCTCGGCGCATCGCTGCGCTGCCGGCGTCGGTGGCGCGTGCCAACAAGCGCACGCTGCGCCAGTTGCTGAGCGGCGGGCCGACAGACGCCGAGCGCGCGCGACACTTCGGCTATGCCGACAGCGCAACGCATCTCGAAGGCGTGCAGGCCTTCCTGGATCGGCGCCGGCCGGTGTTTCCGGACGATCCGGTATGACGCGGGCGGCCACGGCGCACCTCGATGACCTTGATGTGGAACGGAATCCGCTCATGAAGAACGACAACCTGTTCGTCGCGTTGCGCGCCGGCTTCCCGGCCGATCTGGACGGCGTGGCGATCGAGGCCGACGGGGGGCTGGTCTACCGCTGGCGCGACATCGAGCGCGCCACCGCGATGATCGCCAACCTACTGGTGTCGCTGGAACTGCCGACCGGCGCCCGCATCGCCGTGCACACCGACAAATCGGTCGAGGCGCTGCTGCTTTATCTGGCCACGCTGCGCGCCGGCTTCGTCTACCTGCCGCTCAACAATGGCTACCAGCAGGCCGAGCTCGACTACTTCATCGAGAACGCCGAGCCGGACGTGGTGGTGTGCGCCACCCGCAACTTCCCCTGGATCAGCAAGCTGGCGTTCCGGCGGGGTGTGGGTCATGTGTTCACGCTGAACGACGACCGCAGCGGCACGCTGCTGGAGCGTGCCGCGCAGCAGGACGACCGGCACGAGCCGGCGCGGGTGGGCACCGACGAAGTGGCCGCCATCCTGTACACCTCCGGGACGACCGGGCGCAGCAAGGGCGCGATGCTCAGCCACGGTAACCTGCTGAGCAACGCGCGCACGCTGCAGCGCTACTGGGACTGGCGGCCCGACGACGTGCTGGTCCACGCGCTGCCGATCTTCCACGTGCACGGCCTGTTCGTCGCCTGCCACGGCGCCCTGCTGAACGGCAGCCGGATGCTGTGGCTGAACCGCTTCGATCCCGCCGCGGTGATCGAGCGCCTGCCGCGTGCCACCGTGTTCATGGGCGTGCCGACGCTCTATGTGCGGCTGCTGCAGGACCCCGCGCTGACACGCGCCGCCTGCGCCCGGATGCGGCTGTGCATCTCCGGCTCGGCGCCGCTGTTGATCGAGACCTTCCGGGACTGGCAATCGCGCACCGGCCTGACGATCCTCGAACGCTACGGCATGAGCGAGACGGCGATGCTCACCTCCAATCCCTGCCGTCCGGAAGACGGCGACCGCATCGGCGGAACCGTCGGCCGACCGCTGCCGGGCGTGGCGTTGCGCGTGGTCGACGATGCCGGCAAGGCCTGTCCGGCGGGCGAGATGGGCGGGGTTGAGGTGCGGGGGCCGAATGTGTTCAAGGGCTACTGGCGCATGCCCGACAAGACAGCCGAGGAGTTCACCGCGGACGGCTGGTTCAGGACCGGCGACGTCGGGCGGCTCGACGAGCGGGGCTACTTGACGATCGTCGGCCGCAGCAAGGACCTGATCATCAGCGGTGGCTACAACGTCTATCCGGCCGAGGTGGAGGGTTACCTCAACGAACTGCCGGGCGTCGCGGAGTCGGCGGTGATCGGCGTGCCGCATCCGGATTTCGGGGAGGCGGTGGTGGCCGTCGTGGTGGCGCGGTCGGACGCCGGGGTGGACGGGGCGCAATTGGTGACGCAACTCAAGTCGCGCATTGCCGCGTTCAAGCTGCCCAAGCGGGTGTTCGTCATGGCCGAACTGCCGCGCAACGCGATGGGCAAGGTGCAGAAGAACCTGCTGCGCCAGCAGCATGCCGGGGTGTTCGTGAGCGCCGCCTGAGGCGGAAGCTCACTGGCTGATCTGCCGCCCGGCCTCGACTTGGGACTCGAAGTAGCGCTGCCCGCTGAAGGCGATGGTGGCGATCAGCACGGTGGCGCCGACGAACACGGCCCCGACCACACCGAACACCACCAGCCAGCCGCTCGGGCGGACAGCCGCACCGGCGTTGTGGCGCGCGTTCCAGCGTTCGTCTGGCGTCAGGCCGTAGACGATCGCGGCCAGCATGCTCGCGGCCAGTGCCAGGCCCAGCAGCGGGATCAGCGCCCAGGCCAGGCGATCGTCCTGCCCCAGTTCGAGCATGCGCTCCACGCCGTACAGGCCCAGCAGCGTCGGCGGCACGTGCAGCCAGCCCCAGGCATCGCGCAGTCCGTGCAGGTAGAAGCGGTGGAGGCCCATGCTGCCGGCGATGAAGGCGAGCCAGGTCGCCAGCGTCTTGGAGCGCGGGATCATGAACGGCCTCCTGCCGGGGGGCAATCCGAAGGCGGCGTGGCATCGCCGTCGCCGAGCCTGCGCTGCATGATGACCACGTCGAGCCAACGGTCGAACTTCCAGCCGGCCGCGTGCATCGTGCCCACATCGGCGAAGCCGAGCGCGCGGTGCAGGCCGATCGACGCGGCATTGGTGCTGTCGCCGATCACGGCGAACATTTGCCTCGCGCCCCAGGCCTCGCAGCGGGAGATCAGCTCCGCCAGCAGCGCCCGGCCCACACCCTGGCGGTGTGCGTGCGGGGCCAGGTAGATCGAGTCCTCGAGTGCGAACCGGTAAGCCAGGCGCGGGCGGAAAGGCGCTGCGTAGGCATAGCCGAGCAGGTCGCCGTGGCGTTCGGCCACCAGCCAGGGCAAGCCCTTGGCGAGCACGTCGTCTCGGCGCCGGGCCATCTCCTCGAGGCTCGGGCCCTCCAGCTCGAAGGTGCCGCTGCCATGCTGGGCATGCCAGCCATAGAGGGCGGTGAGGGCCGGCAGGTCGGCGGCGGCGCTGGGCCGCAGCAGGAGCGCAGCGGCAGGGTAGGTGGCACTCATCGGGAACGAGTTTATAATGCGCGGTTTCGGTGGCGGCTTCGTCCATCTGCCGTGCAGCAATGCGCGACGATGGCCCGGAGCGTATCTACGACGCCGAGCACGGGCAGCGCGAGCTGCCGATGAACCGATTCGCCGGCCCCGCGTGTCCCGGGTGACGTGGATCCTGAACCAGACTCAAGGAAACAACATGGTCGTGATCCGACTCGCACGTGGCGGCTCCAAGAAGCGCCCCTTCTACAACATCGTCGCCGCCCCGGCCCGCAACCGTCGCGACGGCCGCTTCCTGGAGCGCGTCGGCTTCTACAACCCGGTCGCGGCCGGCGGCGAAGAGCCGCTGCGCGTCGCGTTCGACCGCATCGACCACTGGGTCAGCCACGGCGCCCAGCTGTCGCCGACCGTCGCGCGTCTGGTGAAGGACGCCAAGGCCAAGGTCGCGCCGGCGGCCTGATGCCGCTGCTGCAGCGACGAACGCCTGCCGCACCGTGAGCGCCTCCGTGCTCGACGACGAGGTCGTCTGGCCCGAGGATGCCATCGAGGTCGGGCGCATCGTCGATGCCTGGGGGATCAAGGGGGGCATCAAGGTGCTGCCCTTCTCCAGCGATCCCCAGGCGCTGTTCTCGTCGCGCCGCTGGTTCCTGCGGCCGCCCGAGAAGCCCCTGGGGCCGAAGGCGGCCAAGCCGCTGCCGACGCTGCTACGCATCACGAACGCCCGCGAGCAGGGTGATGTGATCGTGGCTACCGCTCAGGATGTCGCAGACCGCAACGCCGCCGAGGCTGCGGGGCTGCAGCGTGTTCGTGTCGCGCGCGAGCTTTCCCACTGCCGACGTCGACGAGTATTACTGGATCGACCTGATCGGGTTGGCTGTCGTCAATCGCGAAGGGCAGGCTCTGGGCAATGTGGCTGACCTGCTGGACACGGGGGCGCACAGCGTGCTGCGCGTCACTCAGGTCGAGACGGATGCCCAGGGCCGGTCGCTGGAACGCGAGCGGCTCATTCCCTTCGTCGCGGCCTACATCAACGCGGTGAGCCTTGAGCAGCGTTGCATCACGGTTGACTGGGGTCTCGATTTCTGAGTCGACTGCGCGCCTCCTCGCCATGCGCTTCGACGTCCTGACGCTGTTCCCCGAACTGTTCGCTCCGTTCCAGGCCGTGGGCGTGACGCGCCGCGCCTTCGAGAGCGGCGCCATCGACCTGAAGCTCTGGCAGCCCCGTGACTTTGCCGACAATGCCTACCGCCGCGTCGATGACCGGCCCTACGGCGGTGGCCCCGGCATGGTGATGCTGGTCGAGCCGCTGGAGCGCGCCTTGGCCGCGGTGCGCGATGACCAAGCCGCTGCAGGGGCCGCTCGCACGCCGGTCCTGCTGTTCAGCCCGGCCGGCGCGCCGCTCACGCAGAGGCGCGTCGAAGCGCTGGCGTCCGAGGCAGGCGCGGTCCTGGTATGCGGTCGCTACGAAGGGATCGATCAGCGCTTCATCGACCGCCATGTCGACGAGGAACTGAGCCTCGGCGATTTTGTGTTGTCGGGCGGCGAACTGCCGGCCCTGGCCCTGGTCGATGCCGTGGCGCGCCTGCAGCCCGGCGTGCTGAACGACCAGACCTCGCATCAGCAGGACAGCTTTTCCGATGGCCTGCTGGACTGCCCGCACTACAGCCGCCCGGAGCATCTGGGAGACGCCGCCGCGGACGGCGTGCCGGCGACGCTGATGTCCGGCCATCATGCCGAGATCGCCCGCTGGCGGCGCGAGCGGCAGTTGGAACTGACGGCCAGGCGCCGCCCCGATCTGATCGCCGCTGCCCGCGCCCAGGGGCGGCTGACGAAGGCAGACGAACGCTACCTGCAGTCGCTGCCGGGACTTGGCCTATAATCTAAGGCTTTTCGATCCTCTACCCGGCCATTCAAAACAGCTCCCTTGCCAGGGAACGCGGCGCGGGCACGATCACTTGGAGAACCCATGGACCTGATCCAAACCCTCGAGCAGGAAGAGATTGCTCGCCTGAACAAGACCATTCCGGCCTTCGCGCCGGGCGACACGGTGATCGTCAGCGTCAACGTCGTCGAAGGCACGCGAAAGCGCCTGCAGGCCTACGAAGGCGTGGTCATCGCCAAGCGCAACCGCGGCCTGAACAGCTCGTTCATCGTGCGCAAGATCTCCAGTGGCGAAGGCGTCGAGCGGACTTTCCAGCTCTACAGCCCGCTGATCGCGTCGATCGAAGTCAAGCGCCGTGGCGACGTGCGCCGTGCCAAGCTGTACTACCTGCGCCAGCGCAGCGGCAAGTCGGCACGCATCAAGGAAAAGCTCGCCTGACCCTTGGGTCAGCCGCTCGCGGTCGCGTCAAAAACTGCCTCACCAAGAGCCGCCCTCCGGGCGGCTTTTTCGTTCCCGAACGCCTAAGCTCGCACTTCCATGCAACGCATTCCGATCATCGATCCCAGGGCCGTGCCGGTGGTCGGGCGCGATTCACACCTTTCTGCCGTGCCGCTCGATCGCTTCCTGCCGGCGGCACTGCGGCAGCGCTTCCTCGCGCCCCCCGCGTGGCAGGTCGAGTTCCCGGGCGATGGGCGGCTCATCGATCGGGAGCCCGCCAACGCCTCGGTGCTGTTGCCGCTCGTCGTCCGCGACGGAGGTCCGGCGGTGCTGCTGACGCAGCGCACCGACCACCTGACCGATCACGCCGGCCAGATCAGCTTTCCCGGCGGCCGCGCCGAGCCGGAGGACGCCGATGCGATCGCGACGGCGTTGCGCGAGACCGAGGAAGAGGTCGGTCTGCCGCGCCGACACATCGAGGTGATCGGCACGCTGCCGATCTACACCACGGTCACCAACTTCGTCGTCACGCCGGTCGTTGCACTGATCGAGCCCGGCTTCACGGCCCGGCCCGATCCCTTCGAGGTGGCCGAGGTGTTCGAGGTGCCGCTCGCCTTCCTGATGAACCCCGCGCACCATCAGCGCCACCTGTTCGAAGGCCCGGGCGGCCAGAGGTCGTTCTACTCGATGCCGTGGTACCCGACCCCCGAGTCCCCGGGCTATTTCATCTGGGGCGCGACCGCCGCGATGCTGCGCAACTTTTACCGCTTCCTCACCGCCTGACGACGCGGCAGCTCGCCGTCGTCCGCGTCTTGCGAGGCGGGCGCCTCGGTATCATCGACCCATGAGTTTCTTCGCGGTCTTGCTGGCCCTCGTCATCGAGCAACTTCATCCCCTGCCACGCAGCAACGGCATCCACGACGCGATGGTGGTGTGGATCCGGTGGACCGGCCGCAACTTCGATGCCGGGCGCGATCACCATTCCTGGGTTGTCTGGATCATTACGGTGGTGCTGCCCGCGCTGCTGGTGTTCGCGGTGCACTTCGCACTGGCGCACTTCAGCATCCTGCTGGCGCTGGTGTGGGACGTGCTGGTGCTCTACCTCACGCTCGGTTTCCGGCAGTTCAGCCACTACTTCACCGACATCCGCGACGCGCTGGAGCGGGGCGACGAGATCGAAGCCCGCCGGCTGCTGGCCGAGTGGCGTCAGCTCGACGCCAGCGACCTGCCGCGCACCGAACTGCTGAGGCACGTGATCGAGCATTCGCTGGTCGCGGCGCATCGCCATGTGTTCGGCGTGTTCTTCTGGTTCGTGCTGCTGTCCACGCTCGGTCTGGGTCCGGCCGGCGCGGTGCTGTACCGCCTGGCCGAGTTCTCGAGCCGCTATTGGGCCTTCCGCAGCCGCACAGTGGGAGTGCCGATCAACGAGCGGCTGATGCAGCGCTCGCAGCAGTTGTTCGCCTGGATCGACCACCTGCCGGCGCGCCTCACGGCCTTCGGCTTCGCGGTGGTCGGAGATTTCGAGGCCGCGATCGAATGCTGGCGACGCGATGCCGGGCTGTGGCGGTCACGGAACGACGGCACCATCCTGGCGGCGGCAGCCGGTGCGGTCGGTGTGCGCCTGGGCGGCAGCGCGCCGCCGCCGCTGCAGACCGATCAATCCAAGGACTTCGCCACCGGCGCCAACCGGCAGGACACGGATGCAGTGGGCTCGACGCCTGGGCTCGCACCGGAACTCGGCCACCTTCGCAGCGTGGTGGGACTGGTATGGCGCTCGGTGGTGCTGTGGATGCTGCTGCTGGCCTTGCTGAGCCTGGCCAACCTGATCGGCTGAGGCGCGGCGGCGGGGGGCCTCGTCAGGCCATTGGCGGCTGCTTGATGAACGCTTCCACGTCGTCAAGCACCGGTGCCAGGAAGCGCAGCGGGCGTGCAAGCGCGCCCGCCAGCGTCACGTGATTCACCCGCTCGTAGAGATGCAGGCTGACGTTCGTGCCGTGTGACTCGAGGCGACGTGCGAGCTGAATGGTGTTGCGCTGCGGGTCGACCAACGAGTCCTTCGCGGCCGCGCCGAGAAAGCTGCGGATCGCGGCGCGATCGGCATACCGGATCGGCTGAGACTCGGGTGGAACCTCGGGGTGATGGAACACCGGGCGCACGTCGGGGTTGACGATCGGGATGAAGTCGTAGGGCCCGGCCAGGCCGATCCAGCCGGCCAGCTGCCGCGGAGTGCAGTGCTCGGCGGCCAGCCAGCGCGGGTCGAGCGCCAGCATCGCGGCGTTGTAGGCGCCAGCGCTGTGACCCATCACGAAGACCCGGTCGGCATCGCCTCCCAGTCCACGCGTCTCGTCCAGCGTCCACGCCAGCGCCGCAGCGCAGTCACGCAGGAAATCGGGATAGCTCACCTGCGGATAGAGGCGGTAGTCGGCGATGACGGTCAGCACGCCTCGCGAGGCGAGCGCCTCGCCGACGAAGCGGTAATCGGCTCGCTCGCCGTTGTTCCAGGAGCCGCCGTAGAAGAACAGGGCGACCGGGTGGCCCGCGCGGGTCGCCGCGCGGGTCGGCGTGTAGATGTCGAGGCGCTGCCGTGGGACCGGGCCGTAGGGCAAGTCGGCCTTCAGCGTGTACGTATCCGAGTCAGCCAGCGCATTGAGTACACGCGTCGGCGCACAGGCGGTCAGGCCCAGCGCCAGGCCGGTCAGGCCGCCGGTCCGCAGCAACGTACGTCGCGAGTTCATTCGCAGAGGTACGCGCGTCGCCGGCGCCTGGATGCGGACCGGGTCAGCTACCGAGCCGTGCGCGATGCCGTGCGATCTGGAATCGCACCTGCGCCGGCGCGGTGCCGCCCAGCACCTGGCGCGCATCGAGCGAGCCGCGCAGCGTCAGCGCGGCATGGACATCGTCAGTGATCGCCGGATGGAAGGCCTGCAGGGCCGGCAACGGCAGCTCGCTCAGGTCGCGGCCCTGGGCGATCGCGGTCTTGACCGCATGGGCGACCACTTCGTGGGCATCCCGGAACGGCAAGCCCTTCTTCACCAGATAGTCGGCCAGGTCGGTCGCCGTCGCATAGCCCTTCAGCGCGGCGCGTTCCATCGCCCCGGGCTTGACGCTGATGCCGCCCACCAGTTCGGCGAAGATGCGCAGCGTGTCCTTCAAGGTGTCCACCGTGTCGAACAGTGGTTCCTTGTCTTCCTGGTTGTCCTTGTTGTAGGCCAGCGGCTGGCCCTTCATCAGCGTGATCAGCGCCATCAGGTGACCAACGACGCGGCCGGTCTTGCCGCGTGCCAGTTCGGGCACGTCGGGGTTCTTCTTCTGCGGCATGATCGACGAACCGGTGCAGAAGCGATCGGCCAAGTCGATGAAGCCGAAGCTCTGGCTCATCCACAGGATCAGCTCTTCACTCAGACGCGACACGTGCACCATGCACAGCGAGGCGGAAGCGGTGAACTCGATCGCGAAGTCGCGGTCGCTCACCGCGTCGAGCGAGTTCTGGCACACGCCGTCGAAACCCAGCGTGCGGGCGACGCGCTCGCGGTCGAGCGGGTAGCTGGTGCCGGCGAGCGCGGCGGCGCCGAGCGGCAGCCGGTTGACGCGCCGGCGCACGTCGAGCAGGCGCTCGGCATCGCGGGCAAACATCTCCACATAGGCCAGCAGGTGGTGCCCGAAGCTCACCGGCTGGGCCACCTGCAGGTGCGTGAAGCCCGGCAGGATGACTTCGGCATTCGGCTCGGCCACGTCGACCAGCGCACGCTGCAGCGCCGAGAGCAAGGCGCCGATTGCGTCAATCTCGCCGCGCAGCCACAGGCGCACGTCGGTCGCGACCTGGTCGTTGCGCGAGCGCCCGGTGTGCAGCCGCTTGCCGGCGTCGCCGACCAACTGGGTCAGGCGCGCCTCGATGTTGAGGTGCACGTCCTCGAGGTCGAGCTTCCACTCGAACGCTCCCGATTCGATCTCGGCCACGACCTGCGCCATGCCGCGGACGATGGCCGCGTGATCTTCAGCCGTCAGGATGCCCTGCGCCGCCAGCATCTCGGCGTGGGCGAGCGAGCCGTCGATGTCAGCCCGCCACAGGCGCTGGTCGAAATCGACGCTGGCGGTGTAGCGCTTCACCAGCTCGCTCATCGGTTCGGAGAACAGCGCCGACCAGGCCTGGGATTTCTTGTCGAGTTGGTTGTCGTTGCTCATGACCGGACCCGCCGGGCGGTGCTTGCTGCGGGTCGTGCAGGTTGTGGACAATCGATTGTAGGAGCCTGCCCCTCGTGACCCCCCCGATGCCTGCCGCCCATCCTGCCACCCGACCCGACGGTGGCGAGATCGCCGCGGCGGTCGACACCGCCCTGTTGAGCACCGGGTTCGGGGCGTTGGGGCCTGACAGCGGCCGTGATCCCGGCCGGCCTGCGGTCGTGCCCGAGCGCTCGGCTTTTGACGTCTGCCATGTTGGCGTGGTGTTGCGCGCGCTGCTGTTCGTGCACGGCGTGCTGGCGCTGGGTACGGCGTTCAGCGTCAGCGAGATCGCGCAGTGGGGCCTGCAGTTCGCCATCGCGTCCGGCGTCGCGATGCCGGCCCTGATGTGGTGGTTGCTGACTGCCTGCCTGGCGCGGCGCTGGTTGGCCCGGCGATCGGTGGCGCTGCAATGGACGCTGGCCACGCTGTGGGGTGGCGCATGCAGTGCCGCGGCATGGTGGCTTTGGAGCTGGATGCAGTGGTCCAACCCCCGGGCGGTGGATGGCCTGCACGCGGCGGCCGGGGCCGCCACCGGGGCCGCGATGGCCGCCGCGTTCTTTCAATGGCTGAGGCAGCGAGCGAGGCTGGAGCAGCCAGCCGCGACGCGGGCCCGGCTGGCCGAGTTGCAGTCGCGAATCCGGCCGCACTTCCTGTTCAACACGCTGAACACGGCGATCGCGCTGGTCCGTGTCGATCCGTCCCGCGCGGAAGCCGTGCTGGAGGACCTGGCAGAGCTGTTTCGGGTCGCGCTGAGCGACACCGGCAGCCAGGCTGCGGCGACCCTGCGCGACGAGGTCGAGCTGGCGCGCCGCTATTTGGCGATCGAGCAGATCCGCTTCGGTGATCGGCTGCAGGTGCGCTGGGAGATCGATCCCGCAGGCGATGCGGCCCGATTACCGCCATTGCTGCTGCAGCCGCTGGTCGAGAACGCGGTGAAGCACGGCGTCGAGCCGGCCGCGGCCGGCGGCCTGTTGCGCGTGAGGACGCGGTTGCGGCGAGGCCAGGTCGAGATCCTCGTGGCCAACAGCGTGCCGCAGCAGGCCTCGGTGCCGGGGCATGGCATCGCTCTGCGCAACGTGCACGAGCGCCTGCGGCTGATGCATGACGTGGCGGCGCATTTCCAGGCCGGACGGGACGGCGACGTGTACCGCGTGCAGATCACCGTGCCGCTATGAACACCCCCGCTGCGCCCCTGCGTGTGCTGATCGTCGATGACGAGCCGCTGGCGCGCCTGCGGCTCGCGCAACTGGTGCGGGAAGTGTCCGCGGGCGGCGAACTGGCTGCCGAGGTTGCGGGCGAACTCGGCCAGGCGCAGGCGGCGCTCGACTGGCTGGCGCGGCAGGACGCCGACGTGCTGCTGCTCGATATCCAGATGCCCGGTCTCGATGGCACGGCCCTGGCAGCCCGGCTGCAGGCCCTGCCGCGTCCGCCTGCGGTCGTGTTCGTGACGGCTCACGCCGAGCATGCCCTCCGCGCTTTCGAGCTGGAGGCGACCGACTACCTGACCAAGCCGGTGCGGCGCGAGCGGTTGCAGGCGGCGCTCTTTCGGGTGGCGCGACGCTCGGCAGCGCCGGGGGCCATGGCGACGGTGCTGCCGGTGATCGTGGTCAGCGAGCGGGGACGGTTGGTGCGTGTGCCGGTGGCCGATGTGCTGTACCTCAAGGCGGAGCTGAAGTACGTGACCCTGCGCACCGCGACGCACACCTACGTGCTGGACGACGCGCTGAGCGAGATCGAACAGCGGCTCGGCGACAGCTTCCTGCGTGTGCACCGCAATGCGATCGTCGCCAAGGCCGCGGTCAGCGCGCTCGAACGTCGCGCCAGCGAGGAGGAGGGCGCCGAAGGCTGGGCCGTGCGCGTCGGATCCTCCGGCGAGTGGCTCGCCGTGTCGCGGCGCCAGGTCGGTGCGGTACGCGAAGCGTTGACGGCCAGTGGTCTGTAGCGCGCGCACGCCGGGCGGCTGCGGCGAGGGCGCAACGGATAATCGGTGCAATGCATCCATCCGCCTTGCTCGACCTCGCCAGTGAACTGCTGCGAGCCGTTCTGAAGCTCGACGCGCCGGCCGACGGCGTGGTATCGGCCTACTTTCGCGAGCACCGCAGCCTGGGCCATCGGGAGCGCCATGCGCTGGCCGAGACCGTGTACGCGGTGCTGCGCCGGCGCCTGTTGTTCCAGCACCTGGCGCAATCCGGGCAGGGGTCGATGGAGCGACGTCTGGTCCTGCTGGGCTGGCAGGGCGGCGACGGCATCCTGCAGGCCCACGCTTCACCGCCGGAGCGCGAGTGGTTGGCGCGAGCGCGGGCGATCGACGTCGACACCCTGCCCGAGAAACTGCGCCACAACCTGCCGGACTGGCTGGCGACGCCGCTCAAGGGCGTGCTGGGCGAGTCTGAGTTCTGGGCACTGGCGGCCAGCCTCAATGCTGCTGCGCCGCTCGATCTGCGCGTGAATGCCTTGCAAGCCAAGCGCGAGGATGTGGCGGCGGCCCTGGCCGAGGCCGGCATCGAGGCCGACGCCACGCCGCATTCGCCCTGGGGACTGCGAATCCGGGGCAAGCCGGCGTTGAACAAGCTCGAGCTCTTCAAGCGCGGCGACGTGGAGGTGCAGGACGAAGGCAGCCAGTTGCTCGCGCTGCTGACCGAGGCGCGGCGCGGCGAGATGGTGGTCGACTTCTGCGCGGGAGCGGGGGCAAGACGCTGGCACTCGGCGCGATGATGCGCAACACGGGCCGCCTCTATGCCTTCGACGTGTCCGGGCATCGGCTCGACGCACTGAAACCGCGTCTGGCGCGCAGCGGCCTGTCGAATGTCTACCCGGTGCAGATCGCTCACGAGCGTGACGACCGCATCAAGCGGCTGTCGGGCAAGATCGACCGCGTGCTGGTCGATGCGCCCTGTTCCGGCTTGGGTACCCTGCGCCGCAACCCCGATCTGAAGTGGCGCCAATCGCCCAAGGCGATAGAGGAACTGCGCGTGAAGCAGGCGGCGATCCTGGCCAGTGCGGCACGGCTGCTCAAACCGGGCGGGCGGCTGGTCTACGCCACCTGCAGCCTGCTGGCCAGCGAGAACGAGGCCATCGCGGAGGCATTCTCCGCAGAGCATCCGGGCTTCGAGGCACTGGATGTCCAGCCGGTTCTGGAGTGTTGCAAGGTCGGCGATGCAGGGACGCTGGTGCAGGATGGCTTTCTTCGTCTTTGGCCTCATCGGCACGCAACGGATGGTTTTTTTGCAGCAATCTGGCTGAAAAAATAAAAAAATGCCATTGAAACAGTCGCCGCAGAACTTGCTCCAAGGCAAACAACCCCGGGAAAGTCCGTAGTTTCCCCGGGCCTTTCAGCAAGCCGACATTTACAATGCGGCGGCAATTCAAAGGATGGCGATGGAACTGGTTTCGACGATGTGGAATGGTGCGATCAACGGCTTGGCCCACGGGTGGTTGCACGCCACCTGGTGGCAGGTGCTGCTGTGCACGCTCGTGTTCACGCACGTCACCATCGCCGCAGTGACGATCTACCTGCACCGCTCGCAGGCCCATCGCGCGCTGGATCTCCACCCGGCCGTGGCGCATTTCTTCCGTCTCTGGCTGTGGCTGAGCACCGGCATGGTCACCAAGGAATGGGTGGCGATCCACCGCAAGCACCACGCCAAGTGCGAGACCGAAGACGACCCGCACAGCCCGCAGACGCGTGGCATCAAGAAGGTGCTGCTCGAAGGGGCGGAGCTTTATCGCGCCGAGGCCAAGAATGCCGAGACCCTCAGCAAGTTCAGCCACGGCACGCCCGACGATTGGGTCGAGCGTAACCTGTACACCCGATACAGCTGGCAGGGAGTGGGGGTCATGCTGCTGGTGAACGTGTTCCTGTTCGGCGCGGCGGGTCTGACCGTCTGGGCCGTTCAGATGATGTGGATCCCGATCAACGCGGCCGGCATCATCAACGGCCTCGGGCACTTCTGGGGCTACCGCAACTTCGAGGCGCCCGATGCCTCGACGAACGTGTCGCCCTGGGGCGTGATCATCGGCGGCGAGGAGTTGCACAACAACCACCACACCTACCCGACCTCGGCAAAGTTCTCGATCAAGCCCTATGAGTTCGACATCGGCTGGGTCTATATCTCGGTGCTGGTCAAGTGCGGTCTGGCTTCAGTGCGCAAGACGGCGCCGAAGCTGGCGCTCGGCACCATCCGGCCGGTGGCGGACAGCCAGACGCTCGAGGCGATCATCGCCCATCGTTATGAGTTGATGGCGGGCTACGGCCGTGAATTGAAGGCGGCCTGTCGCGTTGAACTGGCGCGCCTGAAGGCCGAAGGCCAGCAGCATTCGCCGAAGTGGAACCAGCTTCATCTGGCGCATCGCTGGCTGCACCGTGATGACGATCGCATTCCGCAAGCCGTGCGCCTGCAAGTGGAAACGGCGCGCGCGGAACACCCGGTGCTCGACAAGCTCGTCACGATGCGCGAAGAGTTGCGGCAGTTGTGGACCCGTACCAACGTGTCGGCCGAACAACTCGTGGCCGATCTTCAGGCGTGGTGCAAGAAGGCCGAGGAGAGCGGCATCGCCGCGCTGCAGGAGTTTGCGCTGCGACTGCGTTCCGCACACGCCTGAGGCTGATCGGGCTGAACGAAACAAGGCGCCTGCGGGCGCCTTTTTCGTGGGCGGCACGGAGGATTGCGAATGGGCGGACAACAAAAAACCCGCCGAGCCAAGAGGCCAGGCGGGTTTCGCGACCGCGCGAAGCCTTACTTCAGCTTCACTTCCTTGTAGGCGACGTGCTTGCGCGCCTTTGGGTCGAACTTCATCAGCTCCATCTTCTCGGGATGCAGCTTCTTGTTCTTGTCGGTCGTGTAGAAGTGACCGGTGCCGGCTGTCGATTCCAGCTTGATCTTTTCGCGTCCACCTTTTGCCATGATCAGCTCCCGGGGTTCAGAGTTCGCCCTTGGCACGCAGGTCGGAGACGACCTGTTCGATGCCGACCTTGTCGATGAGCCGCAGTGCCGCGTTGGTCACGCGCAGGCGCACCCAGCGGTTCTCGGTCTCGAGCCAGAAGCGGCGGTACTGCAGGTTCGGCAGGAAGCGACGCTTGGTTTTGTTGTTGGCGTGGGAGACGTTGTTCCCCACCATCGGGCCCTTGCCCGTGACTTGACAGACGCGCGCCATGACGCTTCTCCGTTCGATGTGATGCAACACAGTGCGCAGAGCAGGTGAGGTGACTGGCAACCCGCCTGATGCGTACCCTTCCGGGCCTGCGGCCCGCGCAGCGCGGGCCCAAGGCACCGGGCCCTGTTTGGCAAAGATTGCGATTATAGCCAGAACTCTGCCAGTCTCGACGATCCCAGGCCGTCGAGCGGACGATCAGCCCTGTTCGAGGAAGCGCTGGGCGTCCAGCGCGGCCATGCAGCCGGTGCCGGCGCTGGTGATGGCCTGCCGGTAGACGTGGTCCTGCACGTCGCCGGCCGCGAACACGCCGGGCACGCTGGTCATCGTGGCAAAGCCGTTCAGCCCGGTACGGGTGATGATGTAGCCGTCCTTCATCTCCAGCTGGCCCTGGAAGATCTCGGTGTTCGGCCGGTGGCCGATGGCGATGAAGCAGCCCTTGAGCATCAGGTCCTGCGTCTCGCCGGTCTGGGTGTTCTTCAGGCGCACGCCGGTCACGCCGCTGCTGTCGCCCAGCACCTCGTCGAGCACATGGAAGAGCTTGAGTTCGATCTTTCCGGCCGCGACCTTCTCCATCAGCTTGTCCACCAGGATGGCTTCGGCCTTGAACTTGTCGCGCCGGTGCACCAGCGTGACCTTGCTGGCGATGTTCGACAGGTAGAGCGCCTCTTCGACGGCCGTGTTGCCCCCGCCGATCACGCAGACCTCCTGGTCGCGGTAGAAGAAGCCGTCGCACGTGGCGCAGCCGCTGACGCCGCGGCCCATGAAGGCTTCCTCGGACGGGAGGCCCAAGTACATGGCCGAGGCGCCCGTCGCCAGGATCAGCGCATCGCAGGTGTAGCGGCCCGAGTCCCCGGTGAGCGTGAAGGGTCGCTTGGAGAAATCGACGGCATTGATGTGGTCGAACACGACCTGCGTCTTGAAGCGCTCGGCGTGCTCCAGGAAGCGCTGCATCAGCTCCGGGCCCTGCACGCCGTGCACGTCGGCCGGCCAGTTGTCCACCTCGGTGGTGGTCATCAGTTGCCCGCCCTGGGCCATGCCGGTGATCAGAACCGGCTCCAGGTTGGCGCGGGCCGCGTAGACGGCAGCTGTGTAGCCGGCCGGACCGGAGCCGAGGATCAGGACGCGGGCATGCAGGGGAGTGGTCATGGCGGAGGGCTCGAAGGCAGGTGAAGACGTTGTTGGGGGGCCAAATCGGCGACGATCCGTGTTGGTAAGCGCTGACCGTCGGTTAGAGTTCGCATCGGTAAGATTTCACAGCCCGGGGCTGGCTTGCAGCGCAGGACGGAATTGTAGGTAGAGCTGCGAGCAGTCCGCGTCAAGGGGGCCAATGGCTCGATAGTCCAACCAGACCGAAGGATGCCGCGATGGCCATGTTGTCCAACCTCGACCTGATCCGGCGCGTGCCGCTGTTCTCGCTGCTCACCGGCGAGCAGGCGCAGTCCATCGCCGAGGGCGTGGTCAAGCGTCGCTACCGCCGCGGCGAAGTGATCGTCGAGCAGGGCACCAAGTCGAACGCGCTGTACATCTTGCTGACCGGCCGGGCACGCGTGGTCACGGCCGATGCGCGCGGCCGCGAAGTCATCCTGGCTGTGCTGCAGCCCGGCGACTATCTGGGCGAGATGAGCCTGATCGACAACGAACCGCACTCGGCCACCGTGCGCGCCGAGGTGCAGTGCGACGTGCTGGTGCTCGGGCGCCCCGAATTCGCGCGCTGCCTGCCGGAGAACTCCAGCCTGTCCTACGCGATCATGCGCGGCCTCGTCGCCCGCTTGCGTGCCGCGGACCGGCAGATCGAGTCGCTGGCGTTGCTGGATGTGTACGGTCGCGTCGCGCGCGCGCTGCTCGACATGTCGGAAGAAGGCGCCGAGTACAAACTGATCCGCAACAAGGTCTCGCGGCAGGATCTGGCCAAGGTGGTGGGTGCCTCGCGCGAGATGGTCAGCCGCGTGATGAAGGACCTGGAGGAGCGCGGCTTCATCCAGACGCAGGAGAACGGCTCGGTGCACATCATGGAGCGCCTGGCGCACCGTTGATGTTCGGGCGTCGCCAGAGCCGGGCGCGGATGCCGTCGCGTCCCAACAGTCCGACACAGGGCCCGCAGTCGCTTCGGCCACAATCTGCGGCATGAGTTTTCCGCTGGGTTCCCTGAGCAAGGACGCCGTGCCGCGTGACGGCGTCGCCGAATTTTCCGCGCCACGCTGGCGCCTGCAGTTCGCCGTCGTCTTCGGTGGCGTGCTGTGGCTGCTGGCCCTGCTGGCGCTGGCAACGCACAGCGGCAACGACCCGGCCTGGTCCACCTCCGGCATGGCCGACGAGATGCACAACCGGGCCGGCGTACTCGGCGCCTGGTTTGCCGACATCGCCTTCTTCTTGTTCGGCTATTCGGTCTGGTGGGCGCTGCTGATCGCCGGGCGCGCCTGGCTCAGCGCACTCGCCCGGCTGCTGCGGGCCGAGGACACGCCTGCGCGCAGCGATGTCGTGGCAGCACGGCCGGCCTGGCTGTTCTGGCTCGGGCTGGTGCTGGTGCTGGCGGCCAGCTGCTCCCTGGAGTGGACCCGCCTGTACCAGTGGGAATCGCGCCTGCCGGGCGGACACGGCGGTGGCGTCTTGGGCTATGCGCTCGGCGGCCTCAGCATGAAGGCCATCGGCTTTACCGGCTCCGGCGTGTTCTGGATCGCCGCGCTCGTGCTCGGTCTGCCCCTGGCGCTGCGCTTCTCGTGGTCGGCGGTGGCCGAGCAGCTCGGCTCGGTGCTGGAAGGGCTGCGCGAGAAGCGCCAGGAGCGCATCGAGCGCGCCGAGGACATCCGCCTCGGCGAGCAGGCGATGCGCGAGCGCGAGCATGTTGTCGAGATCGAGCGCGAGCAGCTCGACGATCACGCGCCGCTGCTGATCGAGCCCACTGTGATCGAGCTGCCCAGGAGCGAGCGCGTCGCCAAGGAGAAGCAAAAGCCGCTGTTCACCGAGCTGGCCGACACCAAGCTGCCGCAGGTGGACCTGCTCGACGCGGTGCCCGGCCGCATGGAAACCATGACGCCCGAGTCGCTCGAGATGACTTCGCGGTTGATCGAGAAGAAGCTCAAGGATTTCGGCGTTGAGGTGCGCGTTGTAGCCGCGTCGCCGGGCCCGGTGATCACCCGCTACGAGATCGAGCCGGCCACCGGCGTGAAGGGTTCGCAGATCGTCAACCTGGCCAAGGACCTGGCCCGCTCGCTCAGCCTCGTGAGCATCCGCGTCGTCGAGACCATCCCCGGCAAGAACTACATGGCGCTCGAGCTGCCGAACGCCAAGCGCCAGACCATCCGGCTGTCCGAGATCCTCGGTTCGCAGGCCTACAACGACGCGAGTTCGATGCTCACCATGGGCATGGGCAAGGACATCGTCGGCGGGCCGGTCGTGGCCGACCTCGCGAAGATGCCGCACGTGCTGGTGGCCGGTACCACCGGCTCGGGCAAGTCGGTCGGCATCAACGCGATGATCCTGAGCCTGCTCTACAAGGCTGAGGCGCGCGACGTGCGGCTGATCATGATCGATCCGAAGATGCTCGAGATGAGCGTCTACGAAGGATCCCGCACCTGCTGTGCCCGGTGGTCACCGACATGAAGCAGGCTGCCAACGCGCTGAACTGGGGCGTGGGCGAGATGGAGCGCCGCTACAAGCTGATGAGCAAGCTCGGCGTGCGCAATCTCGCCGGCTACAACAAGAAGATCGACGAGGCCTCGGCCAAGGGAGAGAAGCTGCCCAACCCCTTCAGCCTCACGCCGGAGGCGCCCGAGCCGCTGGAGCGCCTGCCGCACGTCGTGATCGTGATCGACGAGCTGGCCGACCTGATGATGGTGATCGGCAAGAAGATCGAGGAGCTGATCGCCCGCCTGGCACAGAAGGCGCGCGCCGCCGGCATCCACCTGATTCTGGCCACGCAGCGGCCCAGCGTCGACGTGATCACCGGGCTGATCAAGGCGAACATCCCGACCCGCATCGCCTTCCAGGTGAGCAGCAAGATCGATTCGCGCACCATCCTCGACCAGATGGGCGCCGAGGCGCTGCTCGGCATGGGCGACATGCTCTACATGCCCTCGGGCACCGGTCTGCCGATCCGCGTGCACGGCGCCTTCGTCAGCGACGAGGAAGTGCACCGCGTGGCCGACTACCTGCGCAGTCAGGGCCAGCCGAACTACATCGAGGGCATCCTCGAGGGCGGCACGCTCGATGACGAGTCGGGTGCGGGCGGCGAGGGCGGCGGCACGTCGGACGGAGAGGCCGACCCGATGTACGACCAGGCCGTGGGCATCGTGCTGCAGCACAAGCGGGCCTCGATCTCGCTGGTGCAGCGCCACCTGCGCATCGGCTACAACCGTGCGGCGCGCCTGCTGGAACAAATGGAGAAATCCGGACTCGTATCCAGCATGGCCACCAATGGAAATCGCGACCTGCTCGTGCCGGTGCGGAACGCCGAATGAGGCGGGGTCGTGTCTGGCTGGCGGCGCTGTGCCTCGCCGCAGGCGCAGCGCACGCGGATGCGATCGACACGCTCAAGGGATTCGTTGCCGAGGTGAAGACAGGGCGCGCGGCCTTCACGCAGACGGTCACCTCGCCCGATGGCGCGAAGAAGAAGTCTTCGAGCGGCAGCTTCGAGTTCTCCCGGCCCAACCGATTCCGCTTTGCCTACACCAAGCCGTACGAGCAGCTGATCGTCTCGGACGGCCAGAAGGTCTGGCTGCACGATCCCGACCTGAACCAGGTCACGGTGCGGCCCGTCGGCCAGGCGCTCGGTGCCACGCCGGCCGCCCTGCTGGCCGGTGCCTCCCTGGAGAAGGATTTCGAACTCAAGGCGCTGCCCGACGACGGGGGCCTGCAGTGGGCCCAGGCCCTGCCGCGGGTGAAGGAAGGGTCCTTCCAGTCGCTGAAGGTCGGGTTCCGCGGCAAGACGCTGGCCGCGGTCGAGATCGTCGATGCCTTTGGCCAGCGATCTCGGCTCGAGTTCAGCCAGTTCGAGGCTGACGCGAAGCTGCCTGCCGACCGGTTCGGCTTCACGCCGCCGGCCGGCGCCGACGTCATCGCGCAGTAGCCGCGTACGCCGGGGCGCAGATCTCCCCGCTGCGACAATCGCGGCATGGCGTCGCCCGCTTCCTTGCTTTCCTCGATCGATGCAGTCGCGTCCGACGACGCGCCGCTCGCCGAGCGCCTGCGGCCGGCCACGCTCGACGAGGTGATCGGTCAGCGGCAGCTGCTCGGCGAGGGCAAGCCGTTGCGGGCCGCGTTCGCGTCGGGCCGGCCGCATTCCATGATCCTCTGGGGACCGCCGGGGACCGGCAAGACCACGCTGGCGCGCCTGATGGCGCATGCCTTCGACGCCCAGTTCATCGCCATCTCGGCGGTGCTCGGTGGCGTGAAGGACATCCGCGACGCGGTCGAGCAGGCCCAGGTGGCCCAGGGCATGGGCCGGCGCACCATCGTCTTCGTCGACGAGGTGCACCGTTTCAACAAGGCCCAGCAGGACG
This sequence comes from Methylibium sp. T29, assembly GCF_000576205.1. Taxonomy (NCBI): domain Bacteria; kingdom Pseudomonadati; phylum Pseudomonadota; class Betaproteobacteria; order Burkholderiales; family Sphaerotilaceae; genus Methylibium; species Methylibium sp. T29. Next base: position 31,409 of record NZ_AZND01000016.1, read on the forward strand.
CCTTCCTGCCGCACGTCGAGTCGGGCCTGTTCACCTTCATCGGCGCCACCACCGAGAACCCCTCGTTCGAGGTCAATTCGGCGCTGCTGTCGCGCGCCACGGTGCATGTGCTGCGTCCGCTCGACGACGGCGAACTGGCCGAACTGCTGGAGCGCGGCCGGGCGCTGCTGAATGGATCGCCGCTCAGCGACGCGGCGCGCACGCGGCTGATCGCCTACGCCGACGGCGACGCTCGTCGCCTGCTCAACACCTACGAGAACATCGCGCGCATGGCCGGTGCCGTGCTCGAGATCGATGAGGCTTTTCTCGAGCAGGCGCTCGGCGAGCAGCTGCGCCGCTACGACAAGGGCGGCGACCAGTTCTACGACAGCATCTCCGCGCTGCACAAGAGCGTTCGCGGCTCCGACCCCGACGCGTCTCTGTACTGGTTCGTGCGCATGATCGACGGCGGCGTCGATGCCCGCTACGTCGCGCGCCGCCTGGTGCGCATGGCCAGCGAGGACATCGGCCTGGCCGACCCGCGTGCGCTGCGGCTCACCCTCGACGCAGCCGAAACCTATGAACGCCTCGGTTCTCCCGAAGGCGAGCTGGCGCTGGCCCAGGCCGTGGTCTACCTGGCCGTGGCGCCCAAGAGCAATGCGGTCTACACCGCCTACAAGGCGGTGCGCGCCTTCGTGAAGAGCGACGGCAGTCGCCCGGTGCCAATGCATCTGCGCAATGCGCCGACCGCACTGATGAAGCAGCTCGACCACGGCAAGGGATACCGCTACGCGCACGACGAGGAGGGCGGTTTCGCAGCGGGAGAACGCTATCTGCCCGACGGCGTGGACCAGCAGTTCTATGTCCCGGTGCCGCGCGGGCTGGAGATCAAGATCGGAGAAAAGCTCTCCCAGCTGCGCGCCCTCAACGTCGCTGCCGACGAAAAAAAGCGCCGGAACTCCTGATCTGCGGCGTTTTGCCAGCGGGACTTCCCGCAGCGGAGCGCCCGATTTGGCTGTCTACAATCCGCCGCGTCCGATGACAGGACGATGAACAAAGCCCGCAGCTGGCGGGCTTTTTGCTAGACATCGCAAACGCGGCCTACCGGCCGCTCGGCGGTGCAGCGGTGCTGATCCACAGCGCCCTACAGGGAGACCTCACGATGGACATCTTCATCCAGCAGATCATCAACGGCCTGGTGCTCGGGAGCATGTACGCTCTCGTCGCGCTGGGCTACACGATGGTCTACGGCATCATCAACCTGATCAACTTCGCCCATGGCGAGGTGCTGATGGTGGGCGCGCTCACCAGCTGGACGGTCGTCACGGTGCTGGCCGCCGCCGGCCTCCCGGGCTGGCTGCTGCTGCTGATCTCGCTGGTGGCGGCCATCATCGTGTGCTCCGCGCTCAACTTCGCGATCGAGAAGATCGCCTACCGGCCGCTGCGCAACGCGCCGCGCCTGGCGCCTCTGATCACCGCCATGGGCATGAGCCTGCTGCTGCAGACGCTGGCGATGATCATCTGGAAGCCCAACTACAAGCCCTATCCCATCCTGCTGCCCAGCGAACCGTTCAACGTGTTCGGTGCGGTGATCAACACCACGCAGATCCTGATCCTGGTCGTCACCGCGCTCACGCTGGCCGGCCTGATGTTCCTCGTCAACAAGACCAAGCTCGGCCGCGCGATGCGCGCCACCGCCGAGAACCCGCGCGTCGCCGGCCTGATGGGCGTGCGGCCCGACACGGTGATCTCGGCCACCTTCGTCATCGGCGCCGCGCTGGCCGCGCTGGCCGGCGTGATGTACGCAGCCAACTATGGCTCGGTGCAGCACACGATGGGTTTCCTGCCCGGCCTGAAGGCCTTCACGGCGGCGGTGTTCGGCGGCATCGGAAACCTGCCGGGTGCGATGGTCGGTGGCGTGCTGCTGGGCCTGATCGAGTCGATCGGCTCCGGCTACATCGGCCAACTCACCGGGGGTGTGCTAGGCAGCCACTACCAGGACATCTTCGCCTTCATCGTGCTGATCCTCGTGCTGACGCTCAGGCCCCAGGGCCTGCTCGGCGAGCGCGTGGCGGACCGGGCCTGAGCGGGGAGACGACCATGATGAAGAACAAGCTCGTCGTCTTCCTCGTCGCCGGTGCGCTGCTGCTGCTGACGCCGCTGATCGCGCAGTATTTCGGCAACGCTGGGTGCGCATCATCGACATCGCGTTGCTCTACGTGCTGCTGGCGCTGGGGCTGAACATCGTCGTCGGCTATGCCGGCCTGCTCGACCTCGGCTACATCGCCTTCTACGCCGTCGGCGCCTACCTGTTCGGCCTGCTCGCCAGCCCGCACCTGGCAGACCACTTCGCGGCGGTGCGCGCGATGTTCCCCTACGGCATGCACACGCCGCTGTGGTTCGTGATTCCGCTCGCCTTGGCGGTGGCCGGCACGGCAGGCGTGATCCTCGGTGCACCGACGCTGAAGCTGCGCGGCGACTACCTCGCGATCGTCACGCTCGGTTTCGGCGAGATCATTCGCGTGTTCCTGAACAACCTCGACGCGCCGGTCAACATCACCAATGGCCCGAAGGGCATCTCGCAGATCGATTCGATCAAGTTCTTCGGGCTCGACCTGGGGCGCACGCTGGACCTCGGCTTCATCTCGCTGCCCTCGGTCACGCTGTACTACTACCTGTTCCTCTCGATGGTGATCGTGAGCGTGATCATCTGCTACCGGCTGGAGCGCTCGCGCATCGGTCGGGCCTGGATGGCGATCCGGGAGGACGAGATCGCGGCCAAGGCCATGGGCATCAACACCCGCAACATGAAGCTGCTGGCCTTCGGCATGGGCGCCAGCTTCGGCGGCGTGGCCGGCTCCATGTTCGGGGCCTTCCAGGGCTTCATCTCGCCGGAGTCGTTCTCGCTGCAGGAGTCGATCATGGTCGTGGCCATGGTGGTGCTGGGCGGCATCGGCCACATCCCCGGCGTGATCGTCGGCGCGCTGCTGCTGGCGGCGCTGCCCGAAGTGCTGCGCTACGTGGCCGGGCCGCTGCAGGAGATGAGCGGCGGCCGGCTCGACTCGGCGATCCTGCGCCAGCTGCTGATCGCGCTGGCGATGATCGCCATCATGCTGGCGCGCCCGCGCGGCCTGTGGCCGTCGCCGGAGCACGGCAAGGCGGCGCCGCCGCCGAGCGGCGGTGTCCAACCCGTCCCCGCGAAGTGAGGAGAACGACATGACGAACACCGTTCTCCGCGTAGCCAACGTGTCCAAGCGCTTCGGCGGCCTGCAGGCCCTGAGCGACGTGGGCATCACCATCGACCGCGGCCAGGTCTATGGCCTGATCGGCCCCAACGGCGCCGGCAAGACCACCTTCTTCAACGTCATCACCGGCCTGTACACGCCGGACTCCGGCGTGTTCGAACTCGAGGGCAAGGCTTACAAGCCAAGCGCGGTGCACGAGGTCGCCAAGGCCGGCATCGCACGCACCTTCCAGAACATCCGGTTGTTCGCCGACATGACCGCGCTTGAGAACGTGATGGTCGGGCGCCACATCCGCACCAGGTCGGGGCTGATCGGCGCGGTGCTGCGCACGCCGGGCTTCAAGCACGAAGAAGCGGCCATCGCAAAGCGCGCCCAGGAACTGCTCGACTACGTGGGCATCGGCAAGTACGCCGAGTTCAAGGCGCGCACGCTGAGCTACGGGGACCAGCGTCGGCTGGAGATCGCCCGCGCGCTGGCCACCGAACCCAAGCTCATCGCGCTCGACGAGCCGGCCGCGGGAATGAACGCGACGGAGAAGGTGGTGCTGCGCGAGCTGATCGACCGCATCCGCAAGGACGGCCGCACCATCCTGCTGATCGAGCATGACGTGAAGCTGGTGATGGGGCTGTGCGATCGCGTGACGGTGCTCGATTACGGCAAGCAGATCGCCGAAGGCGCGCCGGCCGACGTGCAGCGCAACGAGAAGGTGATCGAGGCCTATCTGGGCGCCGGTCACAAGACCCATTGAGCGAGGAGCACACGATGGCAGACACTTTGCTCAAGGTCAGCGGACTCAAGGTCGCTTATGGCGGCATCCAGGCGGTGAAGGGCGTTTCGCTCGAGGTCAGGCAGGGTGAACTGGTGAGCCTGATCGGCGCCAATGGCGCCGGCAAGACCACCACGCTGAAGGCGATCACCGGCCTGCAGCCGGTGGGCAGCGGCGAGATCGAGTTCATGGGCCGCAACATCAAGGGCCAGGGTGCCTGGGACCTGGTGAAGCAGGGCCTTGTGATGGTGCCCGAGGGGCGCGGCACCTTCACCCGCATGACGATCACCGAGAACCTGCAGATGGGGGCGTTCACGCGCACCGACAAGGAGATCGACGCCGACCTCGAGAAGGTGTTCGGGATCTTTCCCCGCTTGCGCGAGCGCCGCAACCAATTAGCCGGCACGATGAGCGGCGGCGAGCAGCAGATGCTGGCGATGGGCCGCGCGCTGATGGCGCGCCCGAAGGTGCTGCTGATGGACGAGCCCTCGATGGGCCTGTCGCCGATCATGGTCGACAAGATCTTCGAGGTGGTCAACGATATTCACCAGCAAGGCACGACCGTGCTGCTGGTCGAGCAGAACGCCAGTCGGGCGCTGCAGCTCGCGACGCGTGGCTATGTGATGGAGTCGGGCGAGGTCACGATGAGCGGCGAGGCGAGCGCACTGCTCAACGACCCGAAGGTGAGGGCGGCCTACCTCGGGGAGTGAGCCGCGCGGCCCGCGCGCGGCGCTCAGTGCTTGTCGGCCTCACTGGTGAACGAGTCGGCGTAGAACGCCTCTGCAGGCAGGCCGCACCGCGCGACGAAGTCACGCTGGGCGGCGTCGACCATCACCGGGGCCCCACAAGCGTAGACTTCGTGGCCGCTCAGGTCGGGCAGGTCGGCCATCACCGCCTGGTGGACGAAGCCGGTGCGCCCCATCCAGGCATCCTCCGGACGCGGCTCCGACAGCACCGGCACGTAGCGCAGGTTCGGCATGTCGGCGGCGGCCTGCAGCGCCCAGTCGTGCAGGTAGAGGTCGGCCTGACTGCGGCAGCCCCAGTACAGCACCGTGTCGCGCGCAATGCCCTTGGACTGCATGTGCTCGATGATGGCCTTGATGGGCGCGAAACCTGTGCCCGAGGCGAGCAGCACGATCGGCCGGGACGATTCCTCGCGCAGGAAGAAGCTGCCAAACGGCCCTTCCATGCGCAGGATGTCTTTCTCCTTCATCGCACCGAACACGTGGTCGGTGAACTTGCCTCCCGGCATGTGGCGCAGGTGCAGTTCCAGCCCCTCGGCGGCTCGATGCGGCGCGTTGGCCATCGAGTAGCTGCGGCGCGCGCCGTCGCGCAGGATGAATTCGATGTACTGGCCGGCGTGGTACTTCAGCACGACATTGGCCGGCAACTGCAGCTTCAGGATCGCCACGTCGGGCGCGGCCTTGTTCAGCGAGCCGACGCGGCAGGGCATCTTCTGTACCGCAAACTCGCCGGCGCCAGCACGGTGCGGGCCTCGATCAGCAGGTCGGTCTGCGGGGTGGCGCAGCAGGTCAGCACCCAGCCGGCTTCTTCTTCGGCCACGCTCAATGCCTTGAGCTGGTGGGCCCCGTGGATCACGCGCCCCTCCAGCAGCCGGCTCTTGCATGAGCCGCAGGCGCCGTCGCGGCAGCCGTAGGGCAGGCCCACGCCGGCACGGATGGCGGCCGGCAGCACCGCTTCGTCGCGGGCCACCTCGAAGTGGCGGCCACTGGGCTGCAACGTCACCTTGAAATTCATTTCGTTATCCTCGACCACGATTCGAACCAGCCAGGATTGTGCCCGCCGCTCCCGTCGGCCCACGACGCCCCCACCATGCCCACACCCCCGCCCAGCCGTCCCGCCAGCTTCCGCAAGCCGCGCCTGCTGGTCGTCGGCTGCGGCGATGTCGGGCAGCGCGTGCTCGCGCAACTCGGCGGCCGCTACCGCGTGGTGGCGCTGACCTCGCAGCCGTCG